>JBEHWO010000185.1:0-12639 GCA_040217695.1 Vulcanimicrobiota bacterium
CTGTTAAATCACTTGAATAATTCTTTCTTCCCATTTTAAAATCCCTCATTTTTCTTCCTAACTTTATCTTATTTAAGAATTATTTACTAATTATTCAATTTATCCTCTTTATTTTAAAATTATTTTCCGACACGCTCTTAACAGGAAAAATTTTTCCTCTATGAGATGGGAAGAAATATGGGATATTTCTTTTAGAATCAGGAATTTTTTTCTGAATACACCTCTTGCTCATACATGGAGCAATAATAGCCAGGGAATATGGACTTCCATGTATAACAGGCGTGCCTGATGCTACATCCCTTATTCATACAGGAGATGAAATCACTGCAGACGGCTATCTCGGAATCGTTATAATTCGACATTCTGCAGGCCAGAGCAGATAAAGTTTTCTGACTTTTCTTCTTTCATTAACAGAGTAATCTGTGGATGTAGAAGGATTAAAGAACTTGGACTGAAAATAAGCCCCCTATATCCCTGTCATTCTGTACTTTCTGCTTTTTTAACAATCCTTTTTGCCATATTTGAAAAAAGAAAGACATGGACAGGAAGCGTTACATACCAGTAAATATATCCTGCAATACCATCAGGTATAAAGGTAAATATTTCTCTCAGTAAACTTTTATCGGAACCATAAGATGAAATAATGAATTCAAGCCACAATATACCGGGCATTTTTAATTCTGATACAAGCTTCAAATATTTACCTTCTTCATATTTATCAACCCTCCAGAAATCAACTGTATCACCTGTGTTCAATAAAGGAGGGCTTCCTTTTCTTGTGCCAATACCTCCTATGAGACGATCAAAAATTCCTCTTAAAGTAAATAACCAGTTCCCATAATACCAGCCTGTATTCCCACCTATAGACTTTATGCAATGAAATATTTTTTCTCCTTTAACTTCGGAGAAAACAACCCTTTCACATCTTAATATCTCATAAGAAGATTTCTGCTGAAGGTCAGAACATGTCTCAAAAAAAGCATATGTCCATCGGGATTCAAGAAAATCAGTATTTTCTTTCTGAAGAGCTTTTTTTACTGACTCTTTAAAACCCATAGTCCTGCGAGGTATCAAATCTCTTATAGTGAAATCAGTGCATATAGTATCATTTTTAAGTCCTTCTACCAGTGGAAAAGCAAGACTCATAGGAACAGAAGTAACGAGATTTAACCAGTAAGCAGAAAGTTTCGGAGTAAGGACAGGAACCTTTACAACAAAGAACCTCTTCTTCATAACCTCTCCTACCAGACGCATCATATCGAGATAAGTAAGGATTTCTCCTCCTCCTATTTCCAGAATTTTTCCACTGGTATTTTCATATTCAATACATGAAACAAGATAGAAAATAACATCATCAATTGAAACCGGTTCACATAGAGAATTAACCCACTCCGGTGTAATCATAAGAGGAAGCCTTTTAACCAGATCTCTTGTTATTTCAAAAGAAGCGCTTCCTGCTCCTATTATGATAGATGCCCTGAGTTCCGTAACAGGAACTCCAGATACTCCAAGTAATTTACCTACCTGATGTCTGCTTTTAAGATGGTCAGAAAGATATTTATCATCACTTTTTCCGAGACCTCCTAAATAAATGATCCTTCTTACACCGGCATCAGCACAGGAATGACCGAAATTGGATGCAGACAGGGCATCGCGATTAACAAAATCTCCCCATGTGCCCATAGCATGGACAAGGTAAAATGCTATATCAATTCCTTTTACTGCTTCTTTTAAAGATTCTCTATCCAGGACATCTCCTTTTATAACTTCCGCACCTTCCCAGTTACGGCTCCTGACCTTATCAGGATTCCTGGCAAGACACCTTACTTTATAACCATGTTTTAAAAGAGCAGGTATGAGAAGACTTCCCACATATCCTGTAGAACCTGCTACAAGAATGTTATATTCTTCCTTCATATATTCAATCTCCATATCGCAAAATTTAAGATAGATGCAAAGGTTACCCATGCCAGGTAAGGTATGAATAAAATGCAGGCAGGTAAAGATATTTTACAGGAAAAATACATATAAATTACTATAAAAATCCAGAGTAAACATATGTCAATAAAGGCAAGAAAAGGATTATGAAGTCCGAAAAAGATTGGACTCCATATAGCATTTAAAAAAATCTGAATAAAATAGAGAAAAAGAACTATTCTGACGGGTTTCTCACTTCCCTTCATCCATACAAGCCATCCTGACAGGGCTATCAATATATAAAGAATGGTCCATACAGGGCCGAATACCCATGAAGGAGGATTCCACAAAGGTTTTTCTATAGTTAAATACCAAGTGGAGACACTTTTGACAGTAAAATATGAACCGAAGGCGGCAGTCAAAAAACAGATAACAAGGAATAGTATAAGAATTGTGATTTTTTTCATATTTTGCAACAACTTTCTTAGAAATTTTTTCCAGATATTTTATACTTCAATTTTATAGGATGTAATCCTTCTTCAGATAAAATTTATAAAACTCGACTTTAGCCAATCAGACCGCCACAGCGAGTCAGTCAATAAAAAGCGGGAGATATAACAGAGACAGCACTTTAAGACTTCTGAGTTTTCTTGATGCCATGATTGTTATGCCTGATGAGCTGGAAACTAAATTTTATTATGATGAAGTAAAGAAGATGTCCTTTAAACAGGAGACAGGTAAAGATCTGGTGTATCCTCCGCCGGTGGAAGTTATAAAGGAAGTAGGCACATGCCCGGTCTGTGATGATTACCCCTGTATAGATTCTGATAAGAAAGGCAACAGTTATTATGAATGCTGGAACTGCGGATGGATAGCATATATATCGCCGGAAAGTTATAAAAGGTTTATGAATGAATTAAATGACCTTTTTTAGAGGTACCTATAAACTTCAATTCAATGGGCTTAGATAAGTTTATCAGATATATAAAATATGATAAAAATAAGAAAAGGAGGGAATAATTCATGTCGCAGGGAACAGAAATTTCATCAAGAATAGAACTCATCAAAGGAGACATTACAAAACTCTCTGTAGATGCCATAGTAAATGCCGCAAACGATAGACTCCGGAATGGTGCCGGCGTATGCGGCGCAATCCATTCTGCCGCAGGGCCGGAACTTGAAAAAGAATGTTTCACTCTCGGAGGCTGTGAAACAGGGAATGCAAAAATAACAAAGGGATATAAATTGCCGGCCAAATGGGTCATCCATGCAGTAGGCCCCATATGGCATGATGGAAACAGTGGAGAAGACGAATCACTTGCCGGGTGTTACAGGAATTCCCTCTCACTGGCAGAGAAACATAATATAAAAACAATAGCTTTCCCGTCCATAAGCACCGGCATCTTCGGATTCCCGATTGAGAGAGCGGTAAAGATAGCAATAAAAGAAGTCAAAAAATTCCTTACTGAAAATACTTCCATAGAAAAGGTCATTTTTGTATGTTTCAGCGTAAAAGATTATAATTATTATATTGAAGGCCTGAGTAATTCTTGATGAAAAACATGACAGGTAAATGAATATTGCTCCGGGTGAGCTGTTATAACATTATCTTTTTGTTATCAATCTGAATTTAATCAATAAAACTTTTTCATATTAAAGAAAATATTTCTCTTAAATATTGTTTTACTCATTATTATGAGTATAATTATGAGTAGAGGAATGGGGTTTATGGAAAAGTTCCAGAGATTGAATGCAAATGTGCCATATGAATTGTACAGTCAGTTAAAATCTATACTTAAAGATGAGAATAAAACTATTACTGATTTTATAATAGAAGGCATGAATAAATTAGTACAGGAACATAGATTAAAACATATGGTTGAATTATATGACAGAGTTGCTGACTCTCCGGGCACTGAAGAAGCAATGAAATGGGATGATGAATGCAGTGCTGACGGATTGAATTTCTGAGGTGCTGACATGGATATTCCTGTCTTAACCAGAGGAGATCTGGTTTATGTCAATTTAAATCCTCCCGAGCCGGCAATACAATCAGGTATAAGGCCCTGTGTTATTGTAAGTAATAATGCACATAATGCATCACGCCATCCCGGTGTCATTGTCTGTCCTTTAACTGATGCAGTAAAAGGTGTTAAAGAATTTCCCGGTCATATATTTATTCCTTCCGGCATGGGAGGGTGCAAAAAAGATTCTGTTATTATGGCCGAACAGATACGTTTAATCAGGAGAAATCGTATTATAGAAGCCACAGGGAAATTACCTGATTATAAAATAAAGGAATTAGATGAAGCATTGAAGTTTGTCCTGTCGTTATATTGAAAGATTATACTGAAAAGCTATTCAATTATTCACCACAGTATCAGTAACACCGATACATCCCAGTCTGTCACACAGTGTTTTATAGTCACACATCGGACATATGCCTGAAACATTACACTTATAAACATTGAAATCTTCTCTTCCCAGAAGCAGTCCCGATGATTTTACAAGTTCTCCCCTTAGCTCTTCAATCCCTCTGTCATCTTTTCCAATCTCCCCGTAGAGACCTCTCTGAAGGAAATAGATATAGGATTTTTTTACTTCTGTCTTAAAACCTTCTCTGAAGGTAATCTTCTCAATGGCATACATATAGGCATAAAGCTGTTTCCTGTAAAAATCAATTTTTTCTTTTATGTCCTCAATATTTCTGACTGTATCTGTCTTGTATTCTATAATAACCGCTTCTACTGCACCGTTATTTTCATATATATCAACCCTGTCTGCCACACCGTTCAATAAAACATTTCCTTCAAGAGGGACGGAAAATCTGAATTCATAAAAGCTTTTCAGATATTTTCCTTTTCTTTCTTTCCTCAGATTTTTCTCTATGTCAAAATAATTTACTATATATTTCCTTATTTCATCTTCTGAAATATAATCCTCTTTATTTTTACTTATCTCCTCTTTTATGAGTTTTTCAATTTTTTCATTCATATCCCTGTCTGAAAAAGAATTCATATGACTGAGTATTTCATGAACAACATTTCCTCTGAGGCGGGCATCTGTTTTTTTATCTCCATATAAATCCTCTTCCTGAAGTTCTGTATGGTCAGGTTCCAGACGGGCGAGATACTGAAAATAATAAAGCCTGCCACAGGTAAGATATTTCTGATACATTGATATGTTTATAGAACCTGCGGGAGTGCTTGCATATGGTTTTATTATCTCCCCGTCATATCCCTTATTTTTCAGGTTCTTTATAGCTTCTGTTGCGAAATCAGGCGGATATGAAGGTAAAGGGGGAGAGGAAACAAAGCTTTTCCCGTCAGTATGTTCCATTGTGTTAACAATCCTGTCTTTCAATGCCCATTTCATCTGTATCATAAAGGTATTAAGAGACGGTTCATCATTCCCGGGACTCTCCTGATTTTCTCCTACAAAGGCAAGATATCTCTTTGCCCTTGTTGCAGCCACATAGAATATTCTCCTGCTGTCATTGTTTTCTTTCAATATCTGTCTCTCATAAAATGCCTCATAATCAGGATTTTCTTCATCTTTTATGGCGGCCCATATTATTCCCTTTTCTTCATCATAGAAAAATAAAGGCCTATCCCTTCTTACTATCCAGTCGATTTTCCTGTCCATATCCGGTATTATTACAGCATCGAATTCAAGTCCCTTTGAGGCATGGACAGTCATTATCTTGACTGAATCACTGTCTTCCGTATCGATGAAGGCTTCTTCATTCATTCCTCCATTATCTTCCATTAATTCCAGATACATGGGCAGTTCTCCCGGATTATATATATTTTTCCTTTCAAAATCCATGACCAGAGAAAAGAGTTTCTCCAGGTTCCTGTATTTCTGTTCTCCGTCCTGTAATGAAAGCAATATTTCTCCGTAATTTGTCTCATCGCATAATCTTTTAATAAGTTCATAAGAATTCAGTGTTCCTTTAAGTTTTAAACATTTCTTAAAGAGATTGTACGCTCTCATGGCAACAGGAGAGCTTTCTGAAAATTCTTCAAGATAAGACATTAAAGATTTGCTGCTGTCATAACCTTCCAGGAGGGTGTAAATCATATTATCTGAAAAACTCATAAGAGGTGAGCGGAGAACAGAAAGAAAAGAGATAGAGTCGGAAGGGTTAAAGATATACGTATAAAGTGACATTATATCAATTATTTCCTCTTTTTCCCAGAATCCCAGTCCTCCTATTACACAGCATGGAATATTTCTGGCACGAAGGGCATGTTCTATGGATTTCAGGTTTGTTCTGCTCCTGAGGAGTATGGCTATATCTTTACAGGTAAACCCACCTTTTTCATCACTGTATTCGCCGGTAAGTTTCTGAACCAGTCCTGCTACTATGGCTCCCTGATAGTCTTTTTTATTGTGGCTGTTATGTTCCTCCCCGCCGTACAGTTCTCTCTTTAAAATTTCTTTATGTTTATCATCGCCAAGGAGTTTTTTTATTTTATCCCATTTACTTTTTCTGCTTACTTCATCCTTTTTCCAGGTAATGAGCTGTACCTTTAGCTCTTTTCCGTTATCACTGAATGGCAGTTGAAGTTTTTCAAAAGGATCTATCAATTTTTCGAAGATCATATTTACCGTGTCTACAATATTTGCAGTGCTTCTGTAGCAGTTTGAAAGATATTTCACTGTTCCGTTTTTATTAATTTTTTCACAGACTCTGTCAAATATTTTGTAGTTGGCACCTCTGAAACCATAGATGGACTGTTTATGATCACCTACGATAAAAAGTCTTCCCGGAGGTATGGTGTCATCTTTTTCAGTAAGTCCCGACAGTATCCGTTCCTGTATGGGATTTACATCCTGAAACTCATCTACGAGGAAATATCTGAATCTCTGAAAATACCTCCATTTTATCCCATGGTTTTCCAGCAGTTTTTCTGTCATTATTTCAAGATCATTGAAGTCAAGGACATTTTTTTTGTTTTTGAAATCTTTATATTTTTCATGGAGATTTATTAACAGATTTATTGCCATGGATACCAGTTCATTACATGAAGAGTCTTTCCATTTTTCTATTTCTTTTTCAAAGGCGCCATGTCCCCTTATGGAAAAATAAAGTCTTATAATATCATCTCTCAATTTACCTGACACAAGGGTTGCCGTGCCGTATTTATCCAGAACATGATTTACCGTGCCGTCATGATCTGTGTTTTCCAGATATTCTTCTATAGCTTCTTCTGCAAATTCCTGGAGTTTTACCGCAGAGTCTGTTTCTTCTATAAGTGTAAATGCAGGATCAATTCCGGCCGTGGCAAAATTGTCTCTTATAATAGATGTGCAGAAACCATGTATTGTATCTATATTTGCCGTTGTAATGAGATCCCTCAATTTTTTCCATTTAAGTTTTAAATCTCTGTCATGTTCTTTTTTTATTTCCCTGTATATTTCCAGCCTTATCCTTTCCTTCATTTCCACTGCAGCTTTTCTGGTAAAGGTTATGGCCACAATAGAGTCAATTTCTATTAAAGGAGCTTCTTTTAAGATTTTGAAGAATCTTTTGGCAAGCACTCTTGTTTTGCCTGAGCCGGCACCGGCCTTTAAACCTGTATTTATCTTTATATCCAGAGCGTCTGCCTGTTCAGTGTTAACATCATAATCCCTGCAAATTTTATCTATCATGTTTTATGTTTCTCCAGTAATTCCCTATTTTTTATATTTCGTGACGCGTGACGCGTGACGCGTGACGGGTTTAATCCCTTCGCATCACGCATTACGCATTACGCATTACGAGATTTCTCTTTCTCTAAAATATTCTTTTCTGCAATTCTGTATCTGTCATATCTGCATATTTTTCTGTAATTACAGGAATAATATCCTGTACCATGGGGACATGAAACAGTAAGAGGGAAGACTCCCTTGTTTATATTCTCTATCAGTTCGGAAGTCTTACGGGAAATATATTCCATAAGGACAATCATATTTTCCTTTCCCACAGTATATGTCGGGCCGCCTCTGTTAAAGATATTTTTCTTCATGTCACTTCTTACAAGACCACGTTTTTTATTTTCTTTAATAGTGTAATAAAGAAGTGCCATACATTCGGGATTTACATCGGGAAATTCGTCTTTTAACTGTTCTCCTATAGCCAGGTAATACAGAGGAAGCTGGAAATCTTTACCTTCGACGGAATCCTTTAACTCTTTTGTAGAAGAATTTTTATAGTCATAAATGATAAATCTTCCCGTAAAGCAATTATTATCATCCATTTCAAGATCCACTCTGTCTGCGACACCTCTTATCATTTTCTCTTCATCTTTTATGGTAAAGGGATGTTCCAGGAGACAGGGTTTCATTGTAAACCCGGTTTTTTCCCTGTAATATTCAAGATTTTTCATATCATTTTCAATAAAGTTGCTGATTACGGAAAACAATTCTTTCTTAATAAACTGCCAGAGTTTTTCCGGCATTATATTATGATAAAGTCTTTTCAATGTATTATCAAATATTCTGTCAAACAGGGAATAAAGTTTTTCCCTGTCATAACAGCTGTTATCCTTATAGTAATCCTTCAGGATTTCATGGTAAAAAGAGCCGATCTTCCTTGCGTCAGGCTCATCTTCATCATCAACCGTTATGGCGAGCACTCTTTCCATAAAATATTTAAAAGGACAGGAACTGTAGGAATTAAAACGGGAAGGTGTAAAACAGTATTTATTCTTCAGTGACGATACTTCTGTCACAATGCCGTCATAAGAGTCGAAGAAAGGGTTTTCCTGTCTCCCGTATTCCATCATGGCGGCATGATTTATATAATCCAGTATTTCTTCATTACAGACTGTATTATCTATGTCTGAGGACTGATCTTTCCATATGTAATGAATTGCCTTTCTGAGCACTTCTTTATGGCTCTGAGGCTCTCCGGGAGGTTTAAATCTGTCTCTCATATAAATCTTTTGCCCTGTTAAATTTTTTAAAGATTTTTCGTCTATCAGGGAATAGAGGTCATCGAGAAAAGATGATTTAATCATATATTCCCCCTGTTCATCACATGTTCTGTATGATATATAAAGTTCTTCTGTTGCCGATGCCATACACAGATTAAATCTTATCTTTTCCCTTTCCAGTTCCCATTTTTTATTTATCAGATTTATATGCTGTGACATAAACAGATCATGTTCGCCGCTGTCAAAGAGAGGATTTTCTGATAACACTGACGGGAAGATACCTTCATTTACTCCCGGCATAAATACAATGTCATAATACTGGCCTCTGGCAAGATCGGTATTTAATATCCTCACCCCTCCCGTGTCTTTTGCCGTTTTTCCTCTTTCAACACAGGCCCATTCAATCACTTCTTCATAAATCTGTTCGACAGCGAAGCCTTCCGATAAGAGATTATATGTTTTCTCCATTTCAATTATTTCCGAAAGGATGCTTTTCAGAGAATCCAGGGCTTTTATATCTCTCGTGAAATTCTTTCCGTCTATAATTCCTTCCAGGTAAAGGTTTATTATATTTCCCTTCAGATCCAGCTTTTCTGTTATATCCATAAGCTTCCTGAGATATGCTTCTTTTGTGTCAGAGCAGGAAGGGTTAAGTGAAGAAATAATATCGATAAAAGCTGAAAAATCCGTATCAGGACAGTATTCCTTTATAACATGTGAGAATTTATCAATATACTCTGAAGAATCTTTACCTGTAAAGATCCTCTTTAAAGGGATTTTATCGGTTTTAAATTCAAGTTTTTTAAGTATATCAAAAGGAAGAAGATATATTGAAGAAAAGATATTCCTTATGCCTTCATGTTCTCTTCCTTTTATATAAAGATTCAATAAGCCGAGAAAATCCTTTATTAAAGGGACTTCTATGAGTATTTTCTTCCATGTTGCCAGGACAGGTATATTCAATTCGGCAGATGTTTCCTCGAAAGCATTGCTGTATTCATTTATATTTTTAACATAAATGGCAATTTTCTCGGGAACTGTTTCCCCTGACAGGATTTTTTTCTTTATAAGAGCTGCCATTTCCCTTACCTCATGGTCAATACAGGGGCTGTTTGAGATTTTTATTCCCCTTATATGGCCTTTTAATACTGTTTCATCGGAATACAGATATTCACAGAGAGATTTTATCGAAGGATTTGCCTTTTTTTCGGGAAATGACTTATCACTGTATATAAATCCCAGGTCTTTAAGATCTTTTATAATTTCACTCTTTATGAATTCTTCATTATATGAATTCTTAAAAGGTATGGAGCCGTAGAAATCTATTTCAGGATAATATTTGGATATGGTTTTCACCATAGATTTATCGACAGGGTCTATGTTTATATAGCCGTCAATGACTATAATGCCTGTTTGAAACAAAAAAGGAGAATATTTTATTTTCTTCAGAGCCAGAAGAGGCATATCATTCAGATCATATATAGACTCTTTTTCTTTGTATCTTTCATATTCTTCGTAAACAGAGCGGATAAAATCGAGTTTTTCAAGCATTAACCCGGTGAAATTATATTTTACATACTCCAGCTTATCAGGAGTCATGTTCAATCTCTTAAGCCTTTTTATGAAACCGTAAAGGGATGTGACAAAACCGGGCCTGTTTTTTACATCTTTAAAAAAGCCGTCCGTTCTATTATTCAGAATATTTCTGATTATAAGAAGTGAAACATCTTCAGTGATAGTTTTTTTCCCTGCCACTTCGCCGGCAAGGTCGCTGAAACCGAAGACAGACGTATTTATCAGGTTTCCCGAGGCGGCAAGGAATTTCTTTCTCACATCGAATATGGCTTCACGGGAAGGGAGAATATAGATGGCTTTTTTCCCATTTTTTATGACTTCGATACACTTTTCTACAAGGTAATCTCTGACAGAGGTGAAAAAAGGAGTATAATAGAATGTTTTCAACAGAACACCTCCCTGAGTGGTAATACTTTATTAGACCATTATTTTTTCTCTTATCAATTTCTTTCAGGACTGGCCGGTGATAATGGATTATTTTTCTATCAATTTATCATATTCGCTATGATGTCCAATCCAGAACCATAATAAATCCTTCTTTACTTCTACAGCCAGTGCATGGTATCCTGTGCCTACTCTTACAGACCAGTAATTATTAACTTTCTTCAAATGTATTGAAGGATGATGAAGATTTTTCTTAAGAATCTCAAAATTTTTATCTGCTAATTTTTTAACTTCCACAGGCAGTTTTTCATAACATTCCCAGAAAGAAGGAGCTGCCAGATGCTTCATAGTTCTTTACATTTTCCTTTTTTATAATCTTCCAGTGCTTTTTCTGCTATTTTATCCAGCTTACCTGATTTTACATCTTCACTGAACTGTTTATCCCAGACACCGGCATCAAATTCTTCAAACCATGCCCGGAATTCGGTTAATTCTTTTTCTTTTAAATTCGATACTGCTTCCTCTATATCTTTAAGATTTAACATAAAAGCTCTCTCCCTTAAAAAAATTCCATTGCTATTTTTTATTCTATTAATATAATTATAAAAAAATACTGATATTCTGTCAATTCTGACCGGGATTTTACAAAGGGAGCTGAACATAGATATTATCGAATAAAAAATTATCTTATAATGACAAAGAAATAATGGAAAAAGGTGCGAGAGCTTTAATTAAAGAACCTGGTTACAGCGGTTTTCTGAGATTTATACGTTTTATGGATTACGGAGGAGAAGATTACCTTAAGATACAGGATGAAATTTATAAAGATATGTCTCTGGAACAAATATATGAAGAGGCAACAGAACACCGGGAAAAAGTAAATAAAAATGAATAGAAACAGAAGCTCACTAAATTATTCATCCGGCAAATCTTTTACCTTCTGTAAACTGTCAGGATTACACCCTCATCCATATCAAAATTCCAGCCTTCACCTTCGGAAGCGAACCTTTCAAGGCCTGTCATATAGGAAATTCCGGCTGCTGCCTCAGAATCTTCCATTATCTGAAGGTCAGGAGTAAGAAGGTTTCTTGAAAGAAATACTATAACTTTAGCTTTTCCTCTCGTAATAGCTACATTGAGCCGGTTCAAATTGTAAATAAATTCTCCTTCCATCATGGCAAGCTCTGAATCTGCCACTCCATAACTCACTATGACTGCTTCAGCTTCCTGTCCCTGCATTTTCTCAACAGTATCTACAAATGGATTATACACTCTTCTTCTTTTGTTAAATTTGTTTTTCTGATTTTAGGGCTACTTTTAGTTTCAGGTTTACTATCAGGTTTATTTCCGTAATCTTCAATATATATTAATCTATTTATTGCAGCATCAGAAGTTGTTTTGAATTTATCAAAAGTTTTATAAAATTCTTTCCATAAGTTTCCAGGCCTGATAAATAAAATTTAAAGATGTTTAAATTGTTCTATCGAAGTCTTATCGATTAGTTCTTTTGCAACTACGTCCAGATCATATTTCTCTCTTTCTGCGAATTCTATAAAATTCGGGGCTGTTTTTTTATTCTGCACTATATGACGGATAATATTTATTAAATCTTTTTCAACTTCATACCCTATACTATCATGTTCAGAACCGAAAATTTTCTCTATAAAAGGCTGAATATTTGCTTTCATCCATTCATCTCTTAAATCTTCTTTTTACCATTCTTCATATAATTTTACTCCACAGCTCTTACAGAAATTTGCATCGTTTCTGTTCTCTTTTCCGCACTCGATACATGTATTTTTTATAACATAATCAATAAATTTCTTAAATTTTTCCTGAT
>JBEHWO010000186.1:0-12586 GCA_040217695.1 Vulcanimicrobiota bacterium
AGTCATTGCGAGCGAAGCGAAGCAATCCCATTATTACAACAGAAACTGTTGGGATTGCTTCGTCGCTCCACTCCTCGCAATGACAAAATGCGTAACTCCTGAATAATACATCTATGCTCTCGTGACGCGTAACGCGTAACGCGTGACGCGAGGATGATAACCGTTCTAACAATTTGCCAGGGTTATTTTCTTACAGTCTCTTAGTACCGTAACAGGTAAATTCGTAACCGAAATTTTATGTATCGTAACGCGTCACGCGTTACGGGAGCAGAAGCGTTATATAAGCACATGATACGTAATTTTTCAGATACTATCTTACCCGTTGCGGTACTCAGGGATTACGACTTTTTATCATGGGAAGAGGATCCCAGTAATCTTCGTTAATATCTTTCACATGTTCTTCAGTATCTCCGTCCTTCTCAGGCTTCGCTTCTTTACCGGCATTATTCCCTTTATCTAAAATCTTCTCCTCTGCTTCAATCTCTTTATCTGCATTATCTTTTTTACCTTTATCTGTCTTTTTTTCCAAAATATTCTCTTCAATCTGCCCGTCTTTATCTGCAAAGTTCTTCTCTTCTTTAATGCTATATGTCTCTTTTTCTGAAACCTTCTCACCTGTTTTTTCCGGGATCTCTTCTATATATGCTTCTCTGTCTGCAATCACATAGTTTTCTCCAATCTTATGCGCCATCTCATCTATTCTTACGAACCTGTATCCATTTTCTGTCAATCTCCGAATAATAGCCGGTAAAGCATTTATTGTCTGATCCACTCCGTCATGCATCAGCACGATTCCGCCGGGAGTAATTCTGTATAAAACCTTATCTTCTATAACTTCTTCTCCCGGTTTTTCATAATCACCGGAATTATCGGTCCAGAATACGGTAGAAAGTCCTGCCCTGGAGGCAGAATCAAGAACTATTCTGTCGTAGTTTCCGCCGGGAGGGCGACAGAAAAACACATCAATATTAAGGATATATTTTATCACATTATTACAGGCCTGCCATTCAAGGACAGCATCATCTTCAGATAAAGTAAGAAGATTTTTATGATGATAGGTATGATTGGCAATCAGGTGACCGTCTTCATATATATCTTTCAACAGATCGGGATATTTCTCTGCCATGGAGCCTACCACAAAAAATGTAGCTTTTACATGATGTCTCTTCAATATATCCAGAAGAAGTGAAGTATATTTCAGATGAGGGCCATCATCAAACGTAAGAGCCACAGTTTTTTCTCCCGAGCTGTCTTCTGTTATATCATAATAAAGTCTGGATTTTTTCAATGTGCCTTCGGATATTTCTTTCTTTGCCCTGTCAAGAGGTGTTAAGATAACACTGTTATCTTTCTTTTTTCTGTTATAATAAAAATTCGTCTGATTCTTACTCTTTAAAATATAAGGTACTGGATTATTTTTTGCATGATTATTTTTCTCATAACATAAAAGAATTAATATGATGATTGTTAAAGCTGTAATTACTCTGGTCATATTAAGCATAAATATATTCCTTTATAGTCGTAATGCGTAATGCGTGATGCGTAATGCGTCATTACCACTCACTTAGGAGTTGTCAGGAAATAACTACATCATATTTACAGTTTGTATTGTGACGCGTAACGCGTGACGCGTGACGCGAGGATACTAACCATAATTTGCCGGAGTTATTTTTCTTGCAATCCTTACTGAGGTGAGCATAAATAACACATATTTGATCTCGTGACGCGTAACGCGTGACGGGAGAGGAAACGTTTATTAAATGCTTATGCTCAGGTCAGTAAATTATATCACATTTACATCCTCTGTTATTTACTATGTCAGAACATGATTTTCCTTTAAGATCTAAACCATTTTCATCAAACATTACAGATGGAAGCAACAGGTGTTTAAAAAATTTCTCCTCTTCTGTTGCCATGAGTATATCATCAACTGTAAGAAGACCTGTACAGGCAATATTACCTCCGAAAAACATATTTTTTACCGGCAATAACCGCACATCAATACCTTCTTTTTTCAGTGCCATGTCCATCATATTAAAGGCAAGCAGGGACGTTACGACAAGAGAATTATCTGAAACCATATGTTTTATTTTTTCAATAACAGACCGGTCCAGATCATAGAGAAAAGTAAGACCCGATTTTTCTCCTCTGTTTTTAATAATTTTACAGGAAAATATGTCGCTCTTTCTTCTGATCTTTACAACAGGATTCTTCAGATTGTTTAACATATAAAAAGCATCTGTTCTGCTCCAGGGTTTGTAATCTCCTGCCGACAGTATTTCATCTCCTTCTTTAATGCCTGCCCTGTGGGCAGGAGAACCTGCGACAGGCCCTTCCGTGACAGGCGTAAGATCGGTCAGCAACGGAGGTTCCAGTATTACAGGGGTTTTTATCACTGATTTTATCTGTGTATAAAACTCCTTCAATTCATCTATATTAACATGACGGACAGGATTTTCACCTGTATAGTCAGTAAAAGAAGGCCAGAATAGTTTTATCATTTCACTGCCTGTTCTGTCAAGAAACCTTATCGTTTCTTCCAGTTCATCCATGCCTGTAACGTCAGGAAGAGCTATTATACTGGAAGAAAAAGGAATCTCATATGAAGATAATGTTTCAAGTATAGTCTTAAGTCCTTTTTTCAATCCAAGAATTTTTTTTCTGTATTTTTCCGAAATTGTATTTACCGATATGTGAAGTTCCAGAGGTTTTATGCGTGACAGAACTTCAAGAATCTTCTCATCCAGCAGACTGCCGTTTGTTGTAATATGCACCTGCGTACAGGGGAATTTTTTTCTTAACATAAAGAGTATATCAGGTAAATATGGATTGAGAAAAGGTTCACCTTCGATTATTCTTGTGGCAGATTCACCTATAACAATCTTTTTTTCACGATCCAGAAAATCCATTATGTCCTCAAGGTCGGAAGGCTTCAAATCTTCTATTGTCAGCACTTCAAGTCCGGGAGGGTTCTGTTTATGACTGCAGAAAATACAGTTAAAATTACACCTTGATGTTACAGGTAAAATATTAAATTGACTTATTGAATGAATATATTTATAATATAAATAATTATCCATCATAATACTCCGAACTTTGTGAAGATTTCAACTGACAAACATGACCGGAGCGGTCACAACCAGATTGAGAATTATCATACACCATCGTAATTCTATTATTCTCATATAAAAACTCTATCCGCCACCAGGTATCAGGGAGAAAGCACATTTGAAAAACATTTTTTGTCTTTTAATATTACTCATTTTCTCTTTAAAGGCGGCTTTCGCCGGCATATCTCATGAAGTAAAACCTTCTGAAACCCTTACTTCTATCGCAAGACAGTATGGAGTGTCGGTAAAGGAGATTCTTTCCGCCAATTCCATAGAAGATCCTGATAAAATTCATACAGGCCAGATACTCGTAATACCGGTTGAAAAAACCGGTACCACATATGAAGTAATGCAGGGAGATACACTTTCTTCTATTTCGCGCAAATATGGCATTTCCCTTCAGGAAATTCTCTCTGTAAATTCCCTTAACAGAGATGATAAAATAAAAACAGGAGATATATTAATAATACCGACAGGATTTACCGTTGAAGGGCCTACCCATTATGTAAAGGAAGGAGAAACCATATCCTCAATAGCAAAAAATTACGGCATCTCTGTTATAAGTCTCTGCAATGCAAATTCAATAAGTAATCCGAACAGATTGAGAACAGGGAGACTGCTGGTTATACCGGAAAAAGATAATACAGAAGAAGTAATAAATAAATTCGGAGAAAGTGCCGTCATACAGGAAACCGTAGCACCATTAAGAGGAAAACCCTCTGAAGAAGGAGAAACAGTTACTCAGGCAATTATGGGTGATATTGTCAGCATAAAAGAGAGCTCGGGAGACTGGTATTTTATAAGAACCGGCGAAGGCTATTTCGGCTGGGTTACGGGGAACAGCCTGGCTCCGGTAAGAGACATAAATTCAGAAAAAATTATCATTTCGGCTCTCAAGGCCGGTATAGCCTGTGCACCGGAAGAAGGTTCCGATTACTGCGGCCATGCAGTTATGGGCTCCAATCTCACCTTTATAAAAAAAGAAGGACAGTGGGTTGAAGTCATGTTGCCTTCGGGCCGGAAGGGATGGGTAAAGGAAGAACAGGTGCTTTTTAAACCTAAAGACCCGCAAAGTCCGGAAGAAATAGTAAAAACAGCAAAAATGTATCTCGGTGTACCCTATCTATGGGGTGGAACTACCCCTCTCGGAGTGGATTGTTCAGGCTTTATATTTACCGTTTATAAGATGAACGGCTATATAATTCCCCGTGATGCGGAAAGCCAGTTCAATTACTGTGAACATATAGAAGATGAAAAACTTTTGCCCGGTGATCTCGTATTTTTCACAACCTATCTTCCGGGGCCTTCCCATGTGGGAATTTATCTGGGAGAAGGGAATTTTATCCATGCGTCATCAAGCAAAGGAGTTACGGTAAGTTCTATAAACGGTGATTATTATAAATGCCGTTATTTAGGAGGTGGAAGAATTAAAGAAATAGTAAGTGACAGACCGTTCAATAACAAACAGTAACGGGAGCTTTTCCTTGCGTCACGCGTCACGCGTCACGAGTTACGATTCTTAATAAACATTTAAGGAGGAATATTTATGAAAACCTGGCAGAAGGTTGCTATTGGTGTTGGAATATTTCTTGTTGTATCCTGTGTGATTATATCCATTATAGGAGGTGTGGGAGCTTATTACGCATACAAAAACGGTAAAGGATTCGTTGAAGGTTTTACCAGTCCCGAAGCAAAACTGGCAAAAGCAAAGGAAATATGTGATTTCACATTACCGGCAGGTTATGACATAACATTTGCCATGGATATTATGGGTATGAAAATGGCAATGATAAATTATACATCCACACAGCAGATGGTCATACTCATGCAGTTACCGAAGGGGAGTCAGATTTCCACGAAAGAATTCAAAGCGGAACTGGAAAAAGGCTCGAAAGAAGAACTGCTTCAAAAGATTAATCAGGGTAACTCAAATTCAAAAGTAAAGGAAATAAAAGAAATAGGTTCTCTTACTGTAAACGGCCATACAATTCCTTACTGTAAAGCAGTGTTTGAAAGTAACAGCGGAAAAGAATCTGACGGTATAATTGCCAATTTCGAATGTACAGAGGGAGGGAAAAATTTCCTCGTAATGGCCATGGCAGAAAACGGTAAATATGATGAAAAAATTACAGAAGATTTTTTAAAGAATTTAAAATGCCACTAAACAGTGAACAGTAATCAGTGACCGGTGACCGGTGACCGGCGAGTGGTCACTGATTTAATTCTTTCAATATATCAGTGAGAAAATCTATACCAAATTCTACTGTATCCACACCAATCCTTTCATCATTTCCATGAGCCGTATCGCATTCTTCCGGAGAATATTTGCATGATTCAAATCCATAGGTAATTATACCGAGAGGGCGATAGAAAGTACTGTCTGTAGAACTTAAAAGAATAGAGGGTATAAGAGGTACATTATCTCCTCTATTCTCCATACATTTCTTTAAAGCCACTGAAAATTCATTGTTCCATGGAGAAGAAGTAGAACTGGCATAATCTTCTATTTTAATATGTACACTGTCATCGCGGATAATTTCTTTTAATTCTTCTATAAATTTATTCCTGTCCACTCCGGGAAGTAATCTGCAGTCAAGAGAGATTGATGCTTCATTCGGTATGGTATTAATCTTTTCACTTCCTTCAAGACAGGTTATGGATATAGTATTTCTCATACATGCATTGATTTCCGGAACCTTTGCAATCTCCTGAAGAAAGATTTTATTGTCAAGAGACCTGTCGAAATCTCCGGTATATCCCGATATTTTCGTAATATCCCTGTTTGCAAGAAGTAATTTTATATATTCCTTTAATTCAGGAATTATAATAAATTCAGATTTATAATCAAGCAATCTGTTTGCCGCTCTTATGGCACGGTTTACGGCAGAATCTTCAACAGGTATGGAACCATGGCCGGGAGTGCCCGTAAAGGTCAGAGTAAGCCACAGAGGTGCCTTCTCCCCTATTGTTACCATATAATATAAAATATTTCCTTTATTATCTGTTACCGCATATCCCCCTTCATCTAACAAAAACTCCGCTCCTCCTATAAGATCAGATTTTTTTTCCACCATCCATCTTGTTCCAAGAGAGCCTACCTCTTCATCGGAAACGGCAAGTAACATGATATCTCTTTTAAGGGGAACATTCTGTCTTTTCAGGTTTATTAAAGCCATCAGATCAATAATGCCTTTTGCCTTCATATCCACTGCCCCTCTGCCGTAAATTTTCCCGTCTTTTATTTCTCCTGAAAAAGGAGGGACTGTCCAGTATTCGGCATCTGCAGGGACAACATCCATATGATGGAGTAATATGACAGGTTTTTTTGTTCCGTCACCTCTCATTACGGCAAGAAGATTTGCCCTGTTGTTTCCGAGATCAAAAATCTGATTTTCTATACCTTCCCTGTCAAGTATTTTCTTTAAAAACAATGCCGTTTTCATTTCATTCCCCGGCGGATTGGTTGTATCCAGGGAAATATATGCCTGCAAAATTTTTATACCTTCATCATATATTGAACGTTCCTGAGAAAGTGTATATGAAGATAAGAGAAACATTAATAAAAGTACAGATAATAAAATTCTTTCAAAATTTTTTAACATAAAAAAATACCTCCTCATATTATTTACTATCGTGACGCGTGACGCGGGAGAAAGACTTTTATTATATGTTTATGCTCAGGATTCATAAATAATAACCCCGTAATGCGTAATGCGTGATGCGAGGGGATTAAACCCGTCACTCGTTACGCGTCACGCGTCACACCCCCTCAGTTATAAAATACACTATAAATATTACCGGTGAATAACGGTAATACGGTCATCAGTTTTATTGTCCCACGGCACTTTAGCGGCTTTAAAATATTCAAAAAATTCGTCCTGACAGGAACCTGTTCTTTTCCGATCTTTTGCCGTGTCAAAATCCTTATGCCTTCCCATGGTTTCATTTACAAAGATAAAATATTCCCTGTTATCATCCAGTTCTTTTCCTTCCGCTGTAAGAGAAACCAGTCTGTGACCATCCGGTTTTGAAGGGTCATAAGTGTATTTTAAAGAACCTGCAGGAATTGCAAGTTCCGTTGCACCGTCGGAAAGACACCTTTCTATATGCTGTCTTATATACTTACCTTTTATGGTGAGTGTAACAAATCCTTCTTCCGTAAAAGGGAGAGCACTGTAAAGATCTTTTTTTGTAACAGTACCTGCTTTTATATTACCTCTCAATGTTCTGGAATTACATATGCCACAGGGAGCACCGGATTTTTTCCAGATTGAATCCGCATGTATCTGATTTAATTTACCCATAAATCTATGGCCGTAAGTGAGATCTTCAGATGCTTCTCCCATGACCTCAGAGCCGACCTTTTCAGTTTCTTCAATATAAGGAGCAATGATTTTCTCTATTTCCGGATCGGGCGGTATTTGATTTGAAATAACAGGAATAAGACAGGAACTGTAACTTATTATTTTTTTATTCTTAATATAGAGATCCAGCTTCCCCAGGTATTTTCCCTGAGAGCCTGCCTGAACAATTATAGTATTTCCAACTTTTCTGGCATGTTCCAGTTTAGTATGACTGTGTCCTCCTGCTATAATATCAATACCTTTAACCTCTGCTGCAAGTTTTTCATCTTCAATCACTCCGAGATGGGAAAGTACTATTATAAGGTCTGCTCCTTTCAATTCGGGAAGAATTTTTCTCACTGTTTCTGCCGCACCTTTAAATTCAAGACCTTCTCTTCTGGATTTATCTACATAGTGTGCTATATCAGGCGTATCAAGACCTATAACCGCAACTTTTATACCTTTCATTTCTTTAATTATATAGGGTTTTACTCCATCCATAACTTTTCCGTCAGAAGTTTTTATTATATTTGCACCGAGTACCGGTGTATTCAGATTGTCCATCATAGATTTAAGGTCATCCGGTCCCCAGGCAAAATCAAGATTTCCCAGAGTTATGGCATCAAATCCGATCTGTTTAAAAGCATCTGTAACAACTTTTCCCTTTGAAATATAGGAAACCATTGTGCCTTCCGCTATATCTCCTGCATTCAGAACTATTGTGCCGGCAATGTCTCTTTCTCTTTCCCGATCAATTAATGTCTTCAAACAGGCAATTCCCCCTGTCTTACTATTCCGGGAAATTTCCGGTTCTAAAAAAGGCTCAATTGCGCCGTGAAAATCATTTATATGAAGTATATGAAGTTTTACCAGAGATTTATCAGATTGTATATCGGAAGACGTCTTTCCTGTTGCCACTCCGTAAGATAAGATATATCCGAACATAGACAGAAAAAAAATGACAGAAAAAGACCTTTTGCAAAATTTAAACATTGAATTACCTCCGTAATGAAATTACCTGTAGATGAAATTTACTTTTCTAGTCTTTATGGCACATATCCTTCCTGTATTGAAAAATACTTGACCGATAAATTATTTAGATAATTTGCTTTTACATAATTTTCATCTAAAGCCTTATTTTTGACTGCGATTTATATGAGAATCGTGACGCGTAACGCGTAACGCGTGACGGGAGGAACAGATTCTCATTCTTCGTTGTGACCGAACCGGTCATAGCTGTTTTCGGGATTAAAAAATTACCGGGATTAAAAAATTCAAGTAAAGAATGTATGAAAATATGTGACGGCCATAACTTCGAATTTCATATGAAAACAATGAAAGACAGAATAAGTTATTACAGAAAAACCAGAAAAAATATTACATTTTATTAAAAAATATCAAAGATAATTTCCACTTACGAAAGAATCTATAAATAATCAAGCTCTGCAACAAGATTCTTATCAAATGTTTCAAATAATCTGTCATAGGCCATTGTGATTCTTCTGCCTGTAAAAAAACTGTAAAAAAACAGACTCATAAGACCTGCACCAGAAAGGATCTGAACTACGGTACATATATTACCGACGAACCACATATAACCGGCATGAGGGGTAAAAGCAAGAACCCAGTAGAATAGATCTATAACAAAGGAAACAACAAGTGATATGATTAAAGGTTTCGCCACAGAGGTAATCCTGTCTGCATTATTAAAGAGTTTTCTGTTGAAATCTTCTTTTAACTCCCTGTATCTTCTTCTTTCAATAACCTCAGAAGGTTCGGATTTTATACCACCTGCACCGGAGGGATTTTTCTCGAAAAATATATTTTTCACCATGAAATGTTCGGAAACATCTCCCTTTACTCCGGGAATATATGGCTTCTTTGCGGAACTCTCCTCATGTGCCGGAGAAATATGACATGAATCTTTCTTGCAAAATATATCTTTAAATTTTTTTTCTTCTTTAACCACAAAAATCACTCCTTGAAATAATTTGTATTATATAAATACATAATATTACAAAAATAAGATTTTGTCAACATATCTCTATAAGATTGAAAATTAAATACTAAATCTTTATTATATTACAAAACCCTTAACAGGACTTACGCAAAAAATAAAGAGAATCCTGTCATTGCGAGCGAAGCGAAGCAATCCCGTCATTACAACAAAAACCGTTGGGATTGCTTCGTCGCTCCGCTCCTCGCAACGACAAAATGCGTAACTCCTGCCTTAAATAATAGTACAATAAAAACAGGACTTACGCGAAAAACACAGATGGATCAGTCATTGCTAGCGAAGCGAAGCAATCCCATTATTACAACAGAAACTGTTGGGATTGCTTCGTCGCTCCGCTCCTCGCAATGACAAAATGCGTAACTCCTGTAAAAAGATTGAGAAGGAAAATTATTCCTTCTCAATCTATAGATAAAGGCTCAGACGAAATATTCTGCGGTCTTTATTATAAAATTACTTATTTTACCAATTTTAAAACACTTGCCAGGTTGGAAGCACCGCTTCCTCCTATATTAAAGGTGAGACCGATTTCTGCTCCTTCTGCCTGAATACCGATTGCTTCTCCCATAAGTTGTTTTGCAATCAATACATGCATGCTTACCCCTGTTGCACCTACAGGATGTCCTTTTGCTTTGAGGCCGCCGCTCAGATTTACGGGCAGTTTTCCTCCGGGATAAATCATGCTCTGTTCATCTTCCAGAAGTTTCCATCCTTCACCGTCTTTTGCAAGACCCATGGCTTCAAGTATGAGTATTTCTGTTATAGTGAAACAATCATGGACTTCTGCTACATTTATATCATTTATAGTGAGTCCTGCTTCGTCCAGAGCTTTAGAAATAGCCATTTTTCCGGCTTTGAGTGTATAATTTTCTCTTTTTGATAATTCAAGATAATCGGTCGTATGACCTATACCTGCAAATTCTACAACTTTATCTTTCATCGATTTTGCTCTGTCAGTCGTTGTAAGGACAACAGCAGCAGCTCCGTCTGACACGAGAGAACAATCATGAAGATGAAAAAGTCCTGCAATCTGAACATTTTTTTCAGGAGGAAGATTTAATATATCCTTCCAGGTAAGCTCTGAAGGCATATGGGCAAGGGGATTCGACTTTGCATTTTTATAGGCTTTAGCCGCAGACATGGCAAGCCATTTTCTCATCTGTTCATCTGTATATCCATAGTGTTCCTTATAGCCTGTTGCAAATTTAGCAAAAAGCCCCGGAAAAGTTTCACCTTTACTTCCTTCTGTAGGACAGTAGGAAGCCATGCCGAGAACCCTCATCATATCCCTTGTTTTAAGTTCAGTCATTTTCTCCGCACCTATAACAAGAACATTTTTATATCTTCCTGCGAGTATGGAATAAACCCCTTCATAAACAGCAGCAGAAGAAGAAGCACAGGCATCTTCCACTTTTGTTACAGGTTTAAAACGAAGATCACGGTGAATATCTATTGCCACTGGAGCAAGATGTTCCTGACCGTTAAAACCGCCTGAACTGAAATTTCCGACATATATGGCATCGATATCTGCCGGTTTCAATCCAGAATCCTCTATAGCACCTTTTCCTGCTTCTATTATGAGATCATAGATAGATTTACCTTCAAGTTTACCAAATTTTGAATTATATGTTCCAAGAATACTTACGTTCATGTCTCTTTCTCCTCTCGGTATTCGTAACGCGTGACGCGTGACGCGTGACGCGTGACTGATTTACTCTGATTTCATGGATGAAATCTTTTTCTCTAATTCTTCGATTTTGTCGTCCAGATAATTAATTCTCTGTGAAAGCTCGTCTATATCGCCATGAGTGGGAATTTTCATATTTTTCATATAATGTTCCGTCATTTCGTGAAACATTTTCTGAAAACCTGTTGAAGTTTTAAATATTTCCCAGCTATATCCTGCAAACCCCGGCATTCTCATGATTTTTTCCACCATATCGCCGGTCTGTTTAAGCCACTCGCCATAAAATTTTTCATATGTTTCAGGTTTCCATGCCTCAGTAGCGAGTCCCATAGAACTTTTCATCATGTTCACATTAAAATCAACCCATGATGAGTAAAAATCTTTAAAAAAATTAGCACTGTCACTCATTAATTTATCTCCTTAAGTTAATCGCTCTATCCACGCGTCACGTCCTTAATTTCCGTACCATCCACTCGTCACGCGTTACGCTCTTAATTTCCGTACCATCCACGCGTTACGCGTCACGCGTCACGCGTTACGCTCTTAATTTCCATGTCTCAAACCGCCGTTTACGTCGATTGTTATCCCGTGGATTGCTTCATTTTTAATACAGAATTTTACCGTATCCGCTATTTCGGACGGCTCTATAAGTCTTCCTATAGGCACATCTTTAAGTATTGCATCCAGGGCTTTCTGGTTCATGCCCTTTACCATGGGAGTCGCCACAAATCCCGGCGCAATACATACACATCTTATACCTTTTATATTTCTCCTGTGGAATTCACTGCATATAACCTTTGGCATAATATCAACTGCTGCCTTTGTGGAAGAATAATTAATCTGACCTGCCACACCTGCTCTGTTCACAGAGGATACAGTAAAGAGAATTCCATGAAATCCGCCGTTTATCATTCTTTCCGTTGCTTCTCTTATGGTAAGAAAGGTGCCTGTAAGATTTACATCCACAACCTGTTTGAATGCATCAAGGCTCATGGTACGTTTTACTTTACCTGTTTCCTTATCCGTAGAAGCAAGCAGAGAATCCTTTATAATGCCGGCACTGGGGAAAACTACATTTATTTCGCCGAATTCTTTTACAGTTCTGTCCATAAGTTCCGCAACGTGCTTTTCATCTGTTACATTGCAGAGAGTACCTATGGCAGTGCCTCCTGCTTCTCTTATTTCCCTTACGACTCTTTCTATATGTTCTTCACTGAGATCGCCTATGGAAACCTTCATGCCTTCCAGGGCAAGATCCTTTGCAAGGGTTTCTCCTATACCGTTTGCTCCGCCTGTAATGACTGCAACTTTTCCTCTGAGTTCCAAACAATTTACATCTCCTTTTTTATTCGTGACGCGTGACGCGTAACGCGTCACGCGAAACAGTTATATTTAAACAAAAATTTAAACAAAAATTTTCACGATCTTTTTG
>JBEHWO010000187.1:0-12523 GCA_040217695.1 Vulcanimicrobiota bacterium
AAGACATTTATTCAATCTATGATCAATACACTGAAAAAACCTTATAAGACTGCCATATTCCTTCGTTTTATAGAAGATATGAATTATAAAGAGATTGCCTCTATGATGAATATAACAGAAAATCAGGTAAAAAAATACCTCTTCAGAGGGAAAAAGCTTCTGGAAAAATCAATGAAAAAAAATTTTTTTTAATAAAAAAATGGAACTTTTTCTATAAATTCGGAATAGTATAATTAGAAGGAATAGTATATTACATGTATATAAAAAACATCAGATAAATATTTACTGACGTGAGCATAAATAATAAATATATGCTCCCGTTACGCGTAACACGTAACGGGAGGAAAACTTTTATTACATGCTTATGGTCAGAAGTTTTTTAGGAGGGATTAATTTTGAGAGAAATCAGTTCAAATTCAGCTTATGAAAGAATAAAAGAATCACAGGCACGAAAGAAAGATAATCAAAAACCGGCTACTAAAACACAGGCCAGGGAAGATAACTTCGAACAAATAGATGAAAGGTTAGATGACAGCCTGGGAAATACTTCAACCAATACCAGCTATAATAACAGATTGAACAATTCCGCTTCCGGTGTAAAAAGACGGGAACAATTTAAAAACAGACAGGAAGAGCAGAGCACCGGTGCAAATGAAGAAGTACGTTTCCCGGACTTTTACAATCAGGACAGGGAAGATTTTTCCACATCAAAGGCAGAACCTCTCAGAGAACAGAGGTTCAATAATCTACCTTCTGATCCCATGGCTGCCAGAGAATATCTTAGAGAACAGTATGAAAAGGCAAAAGGTATTACAGGAGAAAAAACTTCTGAAGAGAATGACATGTCTTATATGAATGAAGAGAATATTAAGGGTAACCTTGAAGGAATGGGTATCAAATGGTCAAATAATGGAACAAATACTGATGATGAGGCAGAAACAAAAGCAATGAACAGTATGTATCATGTAACAATGCGCCTGCCTGAAAATCTAAGGCCGAAATTTTCTCTAAAAATGCAAGAGGAAAATCCTGATGGCATAGGTGGAACAACTCATCCAAGCGAAAAAAAGATAGACCTCTTCAGAATGAATACCAAGACTGGAGAAAAATTTGATGCAGATACACTGGAACGTAATACAATTCATGAATTAGGCCATATGGTGGATGCCACTATGGCCGAGGAAACATATGCCAGGACTGGAAATACGTCAGATAGATATCATGGACTGAAAGATTCCCAGGGAAGGGATTTGTATGAAAGAACTCAGAATCTTGAAGCGTGGGCAAAAGCTAAAGGATATAATCCCGAACAGGGATCATCTTTGCCGGCAGGACTTTCCGAATACAGACAGTCACTTATGGAAAGATATGGACGTGGAGAACTTGGAGAAATCAGTGAAGAGGAAGTTAAAATACTGGACAATAGAAAATGGGACGAACTTGGAAAAAAGGAAAATCCCAATTTTATCTATGATAAATATGACCCCCATGTACATTCTTTAAACTACCAGGATAAAGAGGGCAAAAACCAGGAAAAATATGCACGTCAGGATAAAAGGGAATATTTTGCCGAAACCTTTACAACATATGTACTGGATAAAGGCGAATTCAAACAGAAAATGTCTAACATGGAAGATTATTTAAAAACTAATAAGCCAGGAACAGATGAGTATAAATATGTACAGGAATCATTAAGTATAATGAGAGATTCTTATAGTGCTATGCAGAAAATATTTAATGAAAAAGACGGGTAAATAGTTCTGATTATATTGTAGATGATAAAAAAAATATATATAGAAGAAATAGAAAGGAGTATTATAAATGGAGATTAATAGTATAAAAAGCCAGCCCTTATTACAAACAAATAAAAACACCCCCAGGAAAGAGGTTACAGTAAATGAGGATATACAGGGAAAGGATAAAGCTATTTTAGATGTGAAATTTGGGAAGGATAAAGATGAAGTTTTTTTAATGGGAAAACATCTTAAATTCATAAAAGACTTCGATAATGCAGCAGGCTTTGCAGGTATAGCAGCCGGTGCTGCAGTTGTAGCAGGGACTTTTCTTTCAGGTATGGGACCAGGAGGAAAGTTTATTGGAGCAACATTTGGAGGGTCAATGGCTATGATGGGTGCGATGATTGGTTCAACTATGTCTGGAAATATGATTCACGACCCAAGTCTGAGGTCACATAAAGCCTGTACCAGGCATCATGGTGTGACCATTTCAGCTTTTGGAGTTATGGGAGCAGCAGCGGCGGTAGGAATAGGAGGAGGGCTGGGAGGAATAGTGGCAGGAGGCATAGGAGGAGTAATAACAGGCATGCTAGCCGCCAGCCAGCATGGTTGGCCTGAGAGTAAATAGCCGGATATAGATTTTTTTTCTTTAACATTTATAGAATCAGAAGCTTATAAAAATATTAATAGTTTTGCTATTAAGATTTTTATTTATTTTTGGAAATTGACATAAATTTTCACTTTTTAATTTTTAAAAATTTTATTCCATGGACGATATTAATAAGGCACAGCACTTTTATTTTTCTTTACATAATCAAAAACAGCCGTTTCCCCCAGTTTTTTCTCCATATCCAGAAAAAAATTCAACCCCTTTCCATAGACAGTATTTCCTTTATTGGTAAAAATACCTCCTGAAGTCCTGCCCTGAGTATATTTATATGCCACCCATTCGGCAAAGCCTTCTAATAGCAGTGCTTCCTGATCAAGAGGACAGTTGTTGTGTCTCTGCCAGGCATGGGTAAATTCATGGGCCATAACCTCATATATTCTCGAAGTAGACAGACCATATTGAATATAAATCTTCTCATTCCAGTAAAGACCTGCTATAGCTGCATCTGTAAGATGTTCATCACGGGCTATATGCTGAAGTTCTTCTTCATCAACAGACATAACCTGAAGGGCACATGGAACCTGCATACCATATTTACTGTAAAGGCCTGCCGAAACTTCTTTCAAAATGGCATCTAACTGTTCATTTTGCTGGTAATGTTCTGTCAGGCCTCCTTCAGCGGCTTTTACCTGGTTAAAATTTGTAATTTTTTCTCCTTTACCGGGAGAAGGAGTCGAATAGACTGCGACCTGAGACGAAGGGAATTCTATAATTATCGTATTTGTAGAAGAATTGTAATTTGATTTACTTGCTCCGGCAAATTGAGCTGCATATTTCAAATAAACATAAAAACGATTCTGATAGGTATATCCGTATTCATCGGGAAAATATCTGTTATTTATATAATGTCTCTTTTCTGCAATATTATATACGTGTGTTCCATTTATAACTTTCATAAGATCATCACAGTCAGCATATAAAATATTATTATAAAGTATGACTCTTCCCTGAAAGATTTTTCCGTCAATATATATGGCAGGGAAATTGGTCTGAGCCATAAGTGGGAGTATGGATATAAAGAACAGAACAAGTAAAAATTTAAATATTTTCAAATAAATCAACTCCTTTAACGATATCGTGACGCGTAACGCGTAACGCGTGACGGGAGATAGCTTCATCGCATGATACTTCTCACAGGTATTATCATATAATATTTTACATGATAAGGCAACATAAGCCAATAGTGAGTGGTGAACAGTCAAGTAATGTCTTATTCTTTTCACTTTTCACTTTTCACTTTTCACTTATTTTCTTCTTGACAGAGAAAAAAATTTTGATATTATTATTCCATATCTATATGTTACTGAGGTAAGTATAAATAATACATATATGCTCTCGTGACGCGTGACGGGAGAAAAACGTTTATTAAATGCTTATGCTCAGATCAGTAAAATTTTAAGGAGGATTTTTAATATGGATCTCATCGTCAGAAATGCCCTGCTGAGAGGTGCAAAAGAAACTCAGGACATAGCAATCAAAGGCGGAAAAATTGCAAAAATCAAAAAGAATCTTAAAGACAAAGGTAAAAAGGAAATAAATGTGGACGGAAAACTTGTAACAGAGTCTTTTTGCAATGCCCACCTTCATTTATGTAAAGTTTACACCCTTCAGATGATGGATGAAGAAGCACTTAAATCATATCATGGCGGAGATATGGGCGCAGCAATGACTGCAATAGAACTTGCCGCAAGAGTAAAAGAAAAATATGCAGTAGACTGGATCATAAAAAATGTAAGAAAAGCTCTTGCTCATGCTGCCATAAACGGGAATACTCATATCAGAGCTTTTGCGGATGTAGACTCAAAAGCAAAACTCATAGGCATAGAAGCACTTCTTCAGGCAAAGAAGGAATTCAAAGATATTGTAGACCTTCAGGTAGTGGCATTTCCGCAGGATGGAGTCGTAAGAGAACCGGGAACGGAAAAACTGATAGATAAAGCCATGAAAATGGGAGCAGATGTAGTTGGCGGCATTCCATGGATAGAATTTACAGAAGCAGATGAACAGGCTCATATTGATGCGATGATGAAACTGGCTATAAAATATGATAAAGATATATCCATGCTTGTTGACGATGCAGGAGATCCGGGATTAAGAACACTGGAGAAACTTGCTGTGGCTACAATAAAAGCAAAGAGGCCGGGCAGATCACTGGCCCATCATGCAAGAGCTATGGCTCTTTATCCGGGACCATATTTCAAGAAAATAGCAGCTCTCCTTAAACAGGCAGAGATGGGTGTCATCAGTGACCCTCATACAGGACCGCTCCATGCAAAGGTAAAAGAACTTCTGGCAGAAAAATGTCTTGTAGCACTCGGACAGGATGATGTAGTGGATGCTTACTATCCTTTCGGGCAGAACAGCATGCTTGAAGTTGCCTTCTTAAATGTCCATCTCCTCTGGATGACAACGTACCAGGAAATGGAAACTATTTACGATATGGTAACAGTTAATGCAGGTAAAGCTATGAATGTAAAGGATTTCTCTATTGCAGAAGGACACCCTGCCCACATGGTAGTCCTTGACGGCAAGAGTGTTTATGAAGCTATTATGTACCATAAAGAACCGCTCTATGTAGTAAGTCATGGTAAATTAATAGATAAAGAAGCTATGAAGAAATTTATTTAAACGGGTAATATCATTTAATCAAGGATTTTTTCATTATTAGTTTCATAACAATTCATAAATAATAACTTCGTAATGGTTAACGCGTAATGCGTGATGCACCGGGATTAAACCCGTCACGCGTTACGCGTTAACCGTTACGATATAAACTGTATTATGAGGCTATCCGAAAAGTGATATTTATTTTTACACCCTTCCAGGGGTGAAGCTCTGTAGCAACGAAGTCTCCGAAGGACAAAAGATATACCGTATTAACAGTGAGTGGTAAATTAAATAAATGTAATATCGTAGCAGTTTGTAAGAACAGGTTATTTTGCACGAGGATTATAGATTTTTCGGAAGAGCCTCACCCCTGGAAGGCATTCAATGACTTTTCGGATAGGTTCCATATAAACAATATTTATAGAAAAGGAGGTTTTACATGTTCAGTATCAAAAATTTTTTAAAATCCAATATTATAATCTTATTACTGCTTATATCTCTATCATTGCAGGCAAGTTCGTCACAGTTTACCACTCTTTCAAGTTCTTTTATAGATCCCGGTTCAGTACCTCTTACAATAAACGGCACTACCTTCCCCGGAGCCGTTATATATCAAAATAATATCATGTATGCCCCTGCAGCAGATTATCTTGCCATGCTCGGAGTCGACTCAAACCTTCAGTCATTACCTTCTTATATGACCATAAACGGTAAATCTGCTCCCCTGAGTCTTCTCGGCATAGGACCTGACAGGTATACAGGTCAGAATATTTATTACCTGAATGTTACAGCCACGGCAGATTTTGTCGGTGCAACATATAATGGTTCAGGGAACCGGTTACAGGTAACTATTACCGGCCCGGCAGGTCAATATAGCGTGAATACACCCGGTTCTATTTCAGGATCTGTAGTAATCAACAAACCTTTTCAATCAGGTGTAGTGAGGGTGTCAGAGGAATATATAAATAATGCCCGTATACCTGCAACGAGAGAAGTAACATCGTGCGGACTTCCCCAGGACGGTAATTTTTCTTTTACCAATCTGTCTCCAGGGAAATATACAATAACAGCACAGTCTTCCTATTCGTCTCAGGGCAGTCTCACATATAATTACTGTGCCGGCGGATATTACTATTATATTACTATCATTACGACTTCATGGACAAAAACCCTGTCTCTCGCTCCGGGAGAACAAACACATATAGAATTACGGGACGGGAAAGAAGTCTGCAGCCAGCAGATACAATATGTTAATGCACCGTATATCTATTACCCCAGAGGATACACCTATCCATAATAATAGATCTTATTAAATTCTAAGGAGGTATGAATATGTTCAAAAAAATTATATTATCGATATTAATAGCCTTAATAATCAGCAATCTGCCTGCCAGGGCGGAAACGGCAGAAGAGTGGTATTGTAAAGGGATTCTCTATGAACAGGGGGAGTCAACATTTGATAAGGAACGAGCAATAAAATGTTTTGATAAAGCTCTGGAGATAAACCCTGAATATTTTGAAGTATGGTATGTGAAAGGACTGCTCTATAATACTATCAGATATATGGTTAATATTGAAGAAGGAAAAAAGAAGAATGAAGAAGCACTTAAATGTTTTGATAAAGCCCTGAAAATCAATCCTGATGTGGCATGTGTATGGTATTCAAAAGGTCTCACCCTGTATGATCAGGAAAAAGAAGAGGATGCAATCAAATGTTTTGATAAGGCTTTAGAACTTGATAAAGAATATGTGGAAGCTTATTTATTCAAGGGATTCATCTCAGGGCTTCAAAAAAATTACCAGGAAGCCTATAAATGGTATGATAAAGTTTTAGAAATGGATCCGTCATATCAACATGCTATTTTCGCAAAGGGTGTGCTTCTTGCCGAGGAAGGTAAATACGATGAAGCTATTAAATGTTATGATAAAGCTCTGGAACTGGACCCTGCAAATGCAGGATACTCATTTAACAGAGGTCTGGCTCTGGCAAAGCAGGAAAAACATGAAGAAGCAATTATCTATTATGACAGAGTTATAGCAATATACCCTCAACTGCCTGATATATGGCTGAACAAGGGAATATCTCTCTATGAACTCAAACAATATAATGATGCTCTCAAATGTTTTGAAAGAGTTCTGGAACTTTCACCGGAGAATTCCGATGGGAAAACATGGAAAGAGAAAACATCAAAACTTATCTGACCATGTAAAAAATGAAAGGTGAAACTATAGTATCACCTTTCATTTTTCAAAATCTTTCTTGCAGGGATTTAAGAAGTTATATGGAAATATTTATAAAGATAAAATTTTTATGGAACAGACATTGAAATTTTTTTGTACTAATAGTTATTTATTTCCTTCAGTTAAGATGTGTATGTAAATGTCATGTTCGGTATAGAACTTAATCAGGAAAGGAACTAAATTGAAGAGAATAATTCTGGCTTCTAACTCTCCAAGAAGGCAGGAACTTCTAAAACTATTAGGAATTAATTTTGAAATCCAGGTCAGTAGCTGGAAGGAAATGGCTCTGAGTAACCTTTCCCCCCGCGAGTTATGCTGTCATAATGCCCGGGAGAAAGCAAAAGCAATTTTACTTTCTCCTGAAGAAGATTGTATTGTAATCGGCTGTGATACTATAGTGGTATTAAGGAATCATATCCTTGAAAAACCGGAAACAGAGGAAGATGCAAGAAAAATGCTGTCTTTATTAAGCGGAAAAGCTCATATAGTTTACAGCGGACTTTCAGTGAGGGATAATAAAATACAAAAAGAAATTACGGAATATGTTAAAACTACTGTAAAATTCAGGGAGCTATCTTCTATGGAAATAGATAGTTACATATCTACTGGAGAACCATTTGACAAAGCAGGAGCTTACGGGATACAGGGGAAAGGTGCTCTCTTTGTTGAATATATTAATGGCTGTTACTATAATGTAGTTGGTTTGCCACTGGTAACGCTGTATAAAATTCTGCTAAAAACCGGTATAAATATCTGGGGTTGACATAATGAATCTTTCCTTTATTACCAATCTGATAGATGTCTTTTCAAATAATATTGCCATAGATCTCGGCACAGCCAATACTCCAATATATGTAAAAGGAAAGGGCATAAAACTATGTGAACCTTCCTATATCGCCATAGATAAAGAGGAAGAGAAAATTCTTGCAACAGGCCATGATGCCAAACATATGGAAGGAAGGGTACCTAAACATATAGAAGTCATAAGGCCTATGAAACATGGTGTTATATCGGATTTCGAGGCAGTAACTGAAATGCTTTCTATTTTCATGAAAAGGCTTGACAGGAGGAATTCCATAATAGGTCCTAAAGTTATAATAAGTATTCCTTCCAGATCAAACTCCGTGGAAGAAAGAACGGTAATAGAAGCTTTAACTCAGGCAGGGGCAAGAGAAGTATGTACAGTAGAGCAGCCTGTGGCTGCTGCTATAGGCTGCGGTCTTCCCATACTGGATGCGAGAGGTAATATGATAATTGATACAGGCGGAGGAACTACCCAGGTATCAGTAATATCAATGGGCGGAAGTATTGTAAATGAAAATCTGAAGGTAGCAGGAGATGAACTCACGGAAAAAATTATAGGCTTTATGAGGCAACACCATAATATTGCCATAGGAAATAATACGGCTGAAGAAATAAAAATCTTTCTCGGTTCTGCCTATCCCCATCCGGATGAAATGTCTATGACTGTCAAGGGAAGTGATGTCATAAGCGGTCTTCCTAAAACAGTAAAAATCCATGAAGGAGAAATCAGAGAGATTTTAAGTGAAACTCTGAAAGAAATGCTTGATATAATAAAAATAGGCCTTGAAAAAACCCCGCCTGATCTTATGAATGACATACAGGAATATGGAATAATTCTTACAGGAGGCACTTCTTTATTAAAAGGCTTCGATAAAGTAATAGAAAAACTTACAGGAATTCCTGCTAAAATTGCCAGAGACCCTGTTTCAACAGTAGCTATAGGACTTGGCCATCTTTTTACCAATCAGGATCTATTCAAAGAAGTAATGAAAGAAAAAAATCAGATACAATATTATATATAAATACGTGACCCGTGACACGTCACGCGCAGAGCACCAGATCACACATGACAATAGAACAACTGTTTTTACGCATCACTATGAAAGGTAACTATGTAAATGAAATATTCATCTAAAAGAAACAAACGATTCCCCGGTATTTTTCTTTTACTTATAATACTTTCACTTGTCATAGTTTTTTATCAGAACAGGGATATAGAAAGCGGGGAAAGTAACAGTGTGGAGAATATTTTTTCTTACATAACCATACCGCTGCAAAAGATGATTAATACAGGAGAAAACAAACTGTCATTAATTCTGTCAAGTTTTCAAAAAAATAAAGATCTGGCGGAAGAAAATAATAAATTAAAAGATCATGTTCTCCTGCTCCAGCGGGAAAATGAAACACTTAAAGGATACAGGGAAGAAAATAACAGATTAAGAGACATGTTGAATTTCAAAGCAATACTTCCGATAGAGACAATTGCGGCCCAGGTAATAGGAAGAGAACCTAACAGCTGGTTTCAATCTATAACAATAGATAAAGGCAGTATAGACGGAATAAAAAAAAATATGATTGTAATAGATAATAACGGATTAATAGGAAGGGTTATGGTCGTAGCATCCCGTAGTTCCAAGGTAATATTAATCCTGGATAATGAAAGTGCCGTACCTGCTATTATAAGAGAAACAAGAAGTTCGGGAATCCTTTATGGAATAGGACAGAAATGTGAAATGAAATATATAATTCCTGATAAGAATATTAAAACAGGTTATACGGTTGAAACGTCGGGACTCGGCAGAATATATCCGAAAGGAATTAAAATAGGACATATTACGAACTTATATCGGAGCAGTGATAAATTATTCCAGACAGCAGAGATTACTCCTTCGGCACAATTTAATTCCCTGGAAAATGTATTAATATTGAAGGATAATAAGGAAATACCCGAACAGGAAAATTAAAATGATGTTTTTTTTCTCAGGTTTAATCATAATGATTATTTCCATAATAGTACAGGGAAGCTTACTGTCAAAAATAAGCTGGAACGGCGTCATACCCGATCTGACTCTCATTGTTGTAATATCCTTCGCTCTCCATTCAGGAGAATCAAGGGGAAGTGTGTTCGGTTTCATAGCAGGCATGCTCCAGGATTTTATATCACTGAAAAGCCTGGGCGCCTGCTGTATAAGCAAAACATCTACAGGTTTTCTTGCAGGACATTTTAAAGACAATTTCAGTAATTCAAATCTGTTGACACCTGTCATACTTATAATCATAAGTACATGTATAAACGAATCCGTTCACTTACTATTCTATTTTGCTCTCGGAACAGGAAGGGTTTTACCCCCGGATTTTGTTGAAAAGGTATTAATACAGTTACTGCTAAACCTTATTCTGACACCTTTCTTTTTAATACTCTTCATCAATCTGAGTAAACTCTTCAGTCAGAGATATAAAACCCGGTATAACTATGAATAACAGGAATGACTTTATATTAAAAATAATCATATTATTAATATTCACAGGTCTCTCGGTAAGGTTATTTCAGCTTCAAATAATAAAAGGTAATCTTCTCCTTGAAAAAGCGGAAAAAAATATAGTGAGAAGAACCTTTACGAAAGCTCAGAGAGGATTGATTTATGACCGTAACGGCCAGATACTGAGCAATAATAAACCTTCTTTTCTGCTTACAATAAACCCGACTGAACTGAAAAATGAGGAAAAGACCTTTTCTGTACTGGAAAAGATTCTGGCAATCAGTAAAAAAGACATAAAAGAAAAAATAGAATTTTCTCCTTACCCGTTGTTTACACCTGTTGAAATAAAACATGATCTTACCCTTCAGACAGTGGCAGAACTCTCGGAAATACTTCCTTCTCTTCCCGGCGTATATATAGAGACAGAACCGATAAGAAATTACCCCGGAAGCAACCTTGCCTCTCATATACTCGGTTATGTAGGTCTTCCTGCTGATAAAGAACTGGAAGACGTAAAAGACCAGAACTATCAGCCATGGGAAATAATAGGTAAAGACGGTATTGAATTATATTATAATTCTACTCTGAGAGGGAAACAGGGAATAAAAGAGATAGAAGTAGATGCCGAAAATAATATAGTAAAAGTTCTCGGAGAAACAATACCTATTTCCGGAAACAATATATATCTGACTCTGGACAAAGATCTTCAAAGAGCGGCAGAAGAAGAACTGGATCTGATGCTTCATAAGCTTTCATTCGAAAAAGGTAAAACCAAAGCAGGAACAGTGACGGTAATATCAATAAAAACAGGTGATATTCTGGCAATGACCAGTAAACCTGATTACAATCCAAATCTCTTTTCTACAGGTATATCGGAAAAAGATTATAAAAAACTTATAGAAAACCCCTGGAAACCATTATTTAACCGTACCATATCAGGTCTCTATCCTCCTGCTTCAACCTTTAAAATTATAACATCTTCCGCTGCTCTTCAGGAAAAAATAGTAGGTGAATGGACACCTTTCTACTGTTCCGGTTACATAAAAGTAGAAGATAAAATTTTCAACTGTGATTTAAGAACAGGTCATGGGAAAATAGATTTTACAAATTCCATAGCAGAATCCTGTGATGTTGTATTTTACCAGCTCGGTATGAAACTCGGTCTTGAGAAAATAGAAGAATATGCAAAACAATTTAATCTCGGTCTGGTTACAGGTATAGAACTGCCGGGCGAAAATCCCGGTTTATTACCTACAGAGAAATGGAAAGAAAAAACAATAGGAGAAAAATGGTATATAGGCGACACGGTAAACATGTCCATAGGCCAGGGTTATTTACTTGCCACACCTCTGCAGATGGCAGTGGTAACGGCAATACTTGCCGCCAATGGTGATTATAACCCTCCTCATCTGGTAAAAAAAATTGCATCGGAACAGGGAGATATTATTTACGAATACAAAACAAAAAACCATCGTAAAATTGCTGTTTCGGAATATAATCTGAATGTAATAAAAAATGGCATGAGAATGGCTGTTACAAAGGGAACCTCTACTGCAGGAAATATCAAAGGAATAGAAATTTCCGGGAAAACAGGGACAGCGGAAAACTTTCCGACGCCGGAAAATCCGGCAGGTGAAAACCACACATGGTTCGTTGCATTTGCTCCTTCAGATGATCCGGAAATAGCCATATCGGTATTCCTGGAACAGGCAGGAGGATATGCAGGTAAAACCGCTGTACCGCTTGGCACAGAGGTTATAAAAGATTATTTCGAGATAAAGAAAAAAAGGATGGAGAAAAAGGTGAATAGTGAGTCGTGAGTCGTAGGGGCGTTTAATTAAACGCCCTGTAATGGAATACGCATTACGCATCACGTATCACGCATTACGACCCACCCGTCACGCGTCACGCGTCACGATACTTATGAACAAATTCAAACATCTGGATTTTATACTTATCATAACAGTACTGGCTATTATACTCTT
>JBEHWO010000188.1:0-12500 GCA_040217695.1 Vulcanimicrobiota bacterium
TATAATTGATTTTACGCAAGTTTATTTATAAAGGAGATTTATTATGGATTCTGAACAAAGTGTAGCCCAGCAAATACTTTCTGCAGAGAAAAAGCTAAAATCTATCGGAGAAAAAGAAATGTCCGTGAGGTGTAATTTACAGAAATTACAGGAAGACAGGAAGGCACTTGAGGCAAGACTCGGTCTTTTAAGAATAGAAGCAGACATGGCGAGAGACGGCTCACTGCGAACTGCCGTACAGGAACAGGTCAAGCAACTCGGTCAGAAATTGAAAGATAATACGGAAGAAATAAAAAAAGAAAATAAGGAATTAGAAACAATTCTGAGCTTCAGAAAACAGCTTCAGGAAGCAGTGGCGGCACAGAAGAGACAGAATCTTGATGCAGCTCAACTGGCAGAGGTTGAAGGTAAAGGCGCCGAATATGCAGAAGCTACGGAAAAAATCGTGCAGCTTGCAGATGAATATAATAAACTGAGAGAATATTTATTGAACCGTTTCGAAGAAATAAAAATGCTTAATAGAAGATCGTCGGACCTGCAATTTGAAATAGATAAACTCAGAGGTATACCTGATCCCAAGAAATCAAATGGTTATATAACCAATTTTATAACCCAGACTATAAAGGTGCCATTTTTTGATATGGATGAAAAATTACTTAAACTGGATCCTCTGACTAAATATTAAATTCAGCTTTTTGATACGGATGAAAAATTACTCAGACTGGATCCTCTGACTAAATATTAAATTCAGTATATAGAGAGGTTCATTATATGAAGATTTCGCCTTTTATATTATTATTTTTATTCCTTCTCTGTGGCACTGCTTTTCCACAGCATTATGACAGTGAATATACACTCCAGTTACTCGGTGAAGCAAAAAAACTGGAAGATACATTTGTTAAATACAGTGATATAAATGATAAAAAAGAACTCTTAATAAAATCCGATAATTACATGAATTTTTATTGTAATCTTTCACAGAACCCTGTAAGTTCTGTATCAGGTGGATTTTCTTATATAAAACATATAAAATCACTGGAGAATTTTTTTACTGATAGAGATAGTTTTGAACAGTACAAAGCTATTGTTGTAGCCATAAGATTATATACTGAATATTACGAGTTGACAGGTGATAAAAAAATTGCCTCTCATATAGCTTCTCTTCACATGATTCAGAAGAAAAGCTCTTTAATCCCTTATTTTCACTATGGATTTTATAAAAATGATATATTCAATTTTTCCATAGCCACTCCGTCATTTGACTATTTCAAGAATCTTTCTATGTCCTGTTTTCAAATAGATGCAGGTAATAATTCAACCAATCCTGTAGATTTTAACAGGTTCAAATTTTCCATAAAAACCCTGGACGGACATATTTACGAAGAAATAGATCTTGAAAAAAACAGGGAATTTTATGAAGAACTTCCGCCTATGCCTGATGGTTATCTATTTGAAACAGTACCGGTTCGTGGTACAGATAGAGTCCTAAAGCTATTTCCTTCCATAGAAAATGAAGGTAAAATAGAAAAAGTAATTATGCAGGATAAGTCCAGTGATTTTAAGATAGAGGCAATTTTCTTTGAAAATCTGAAAGAATTTTCTTCTCCATCCAGGAGCTTAAAATAATTCTTTCCATAAACGTTCTCTCGATTCCAGGAACTTACAGTAATTCTTTCTTTAATTCTTCCTTGTGTTTTTCTATGAACATCTTGAGAGTGGCAAAATTACTTTTTTCTGTTCCTACGATCATAAGAAGATAATTCAAATTAATTTCCTCTATATAAACTATACCATGTTCGTATTCTGTTTTCCACTGGGGAATAAAGTTTCCTCTGACAGCCTGCCGGGAAGATTTAATAAATTTTATAATATCTATTGCAATTCCGGAAGATTTATCATAGTCAGCAGCTTCTACAGCAGATTTACAAATTATAGAGCCAGACTTACCATCTACCAGAAGAGCGGCGGAAATATTTTTAAGGGACGTAAAATTTGCCAGTTTTTTTTCTACAACTGAAATTTTTGGAGGAGAAAACTTTCCTTTAGATTTTATCTCTTTACTTCCGGTAGATTTCAGAGAAGATACTGTCTTTACTTTATCTGTGCCTGCCTGAAAGGACTGAACGGCCTTTACAGATGTCTTTCCTTTCTCTTCCCTGGAATACTCCGATTTTATCTTACCTGCAGCGGGAGGAGCAGCTTTTACTGGTGAGGTATCCGGTGCTTCTGCTTCTACAGAAAATTCGTCAAAATCCAGTGCGGCAATTTCTATATTATCAAAATCATTCAATTCATCATATTCTTCCAGCAGATTATCATTGGCCGGTACATTTTTTAAATTACGTTGAGCAAGATACTTCATTACCAGTTCTGTAATAGTATCGGGCAGTTTACCTGATATAAGCTCGGGGAACGAATGTTTAACCACTTCCAGGGAAATTTGTTTTACTATGTCTCTGGAATAATAAAAAGATTGCTCATCTGACTTGATTTCTTCTATTATCTCTTCTGAAAGTTTCTGTGACAGTTCATCCAGCGGAAGCATATCTTCCTGTGACATATCAGAGACAATTTCGTCCACATTCTGGCAGGGGAGTTCCATATCTTCAACTTCCATTTCATCTATTTCTTTTTCCACCATATTTTTTCTATTTTCTTTCCTTTTTTCTTCTTTCTCCTTGGATATATTTTTTATTTCTATAGAGGTATCTTTTTTTCTTTTTGCATTTTTAATAAGTACTTCTAATCTTTTCGATACTTCCTCCATAAGTTCGCCATAATTTTTTTTGCCAAAAGATATGATATTGTCAATATTCATAAGTTCTTGTTCCCGCAATTTCTTTTTAATGACATTAACTTTCGGAGTAATAATTTGCAGGTAACCTGTTACAAGTCCTATGGAATACTCTATATCAAGAATTTCTTCAAGAGGAAATACACCTGTTTTGGATGTTTTATCTTCGGTAATTTTAAATATAAGGAGTCTTTCATTGGTACATACAAGGCCCTGATGATCTCCTATAGAAATGCAAATAATAACTTTTTCAGATGATTTTATATTTTTTTCATATACCTTTCCAAGAACATTCTTCATAGGTACAATGAATTCAGTCGAACTTTGGTGCAGAGATATTTCCTTCATAGGTTCTATATATGTATAGGTTTTGCTGAGAGAAGATATTTTTGCCAGTATCTGTTTGAGCAAATTATTTTGTTCAGGCTGAAAATATAATCTCTGTTTTAATTCTTTATCATCATATTTCTGAGGAATTATAGATAAAGTAATATTGTCCCCGTGCAAAGGGGGAATTACTTTGATATCTATTATATTATCATAAACATAGGAATAACAAAGAGTGCCTTTGAATGAACCACTTGTTATGGAATAAACCTTTTTATTTGTTCCTATCAGGGCATTACCTTTGACTCCTTCAATACAAAAATGAATTTTTTCATCTGCATTTGCAATTTCTTTAAACTTCTTAACGAGAGAAGCACTTATTTTTTGTATTAACTCTGACATAATTCCTATTTTCCTCTCATCATTGGAGCTGAGTTTCAGGTAAAAATCTGAATACAGTTTATCATCTATTAGGATTCATGTCAATTATCGTTTGTTTTTTACTGAGCTGAGCACAGGCATGTAATAAAATTTTTCCTTGCAAAAAAGTATATTATTTTTCTTTGAGGGATTTCACGATTATAAATAGAATATATTCACTCCGTAACGCGTTGAATTCAGAGAAAAAAATATTATAAATATGGTGATAAGTAATGAAATTTATAGCACTCGGCGGAGCCAGAGAAGTAGGAGGAAGCAGTTCTTTACTCAGTGTATCCGGGAAAAATATACTCATTGATTGCGGAATACGTATGAATCCGGAAGATAAAAAAGACGTTATACCCGGTATTGATTTTATAGACAGATTGGATATCATTCTTCTTACCCATGCTCATATGGACCACAGCGGAGCATTACCTTTAATTCATTTAAAATTCCCTGATGTTCCGATTTATTGCACAGCACCGACCCACCGTCTTATAGAACTTCTTTTAAGTGATGCAGTCAGAATAATGGAGATGGAAAATATAAAAAATGAAAGTGAAACCCCTCTCTATGATAAGAGTTTAGTAGAAAAAACCCTAGATAAAATTAGTATAGCCCCGTTTTCGGAATGGTTAACGCCGGCCGGATTTGAAAATATAAAAATCTATTTTCATCCTGCAGGCCATATACTCGGAGCAGCTTCTATATTTATAAATACACCGGAAGGGATGATTATGTTTTCAGGTGATATATCTGTTACAAATCAAATCACAGTACAGGGTATCCCTGCATGTCCTTTCAGACCGGATGTAATCGTTATGGAAGCAACCTATGGCGACAGAGTGCATATAAAAAAACGTAAAGAAGAAGAAAGAAATCTTGCACAGGCAGTAGGAGATATAATAGCAGGGAAGGGGTCTGTATTGATACCTGCCTTTGCAGTAGGAAGGTCCCAGGAAGTAATACTCATATTGAAAAATTATCAGAAGAACAATCTAATACCCAGGTTTCCCGTTTATATTGACGGCATGGTCAGGAGCGTGTGCGATATTTATGAAAGTATGGTTTTTTGCCTGGCTCCTCAGCTACAGAGATATATAAAAAATTCCAGGAGACCTGTTTTTTTTGACAGTGACGAAGGCATATTAAAGGTAACAGGTAAAAAAATGAGAGATGTCATACCGGGAGACAAACCATGTTGTATTATTTCGAGTTCAGGTATGCTTGCAGGAGGTCCATCTCCTGTATATGCAAAGAAATTGATTAACAAAGAAGAAAATGCCATTCTCTTAACAGGCTATCAGGATGAAGAGTCACCGGGCAGAAAACTACTCAATCTCAATCAGGGAGATTTAATAGAGATTGAAGGAGAAAAGGTTACTGCCAGATGCAGGGTTGCTCAATACAATTTATCCGCTCATGCAGATTCTAATCAGATAAACCAGATAATATCATATCTTAATCCCAGAACAGTCATACTGGTTCATGGAAATAGTTCTTCCATAGACAGCCTTGCAGGACAGCTCAGAAAATATAATATATGGCGTCCGGCAAATAATGAAGAAATAGATCCTTTTTCCATAGCGCCTTTATTTGTTTATGACAGTAAAAAATCTTCTCCCCGGATAATGCCTGACATTACAGCAGATACTTTTAAAGCAGATATTCTTCCAAAACCACTCGGTGATAAAGATAAAATATTTTCTGTTGAAGATATAGATTACCTATGGAAGGATTTGCAGAAATTCTCTTTAAGAGAATATTCCATTCCTGAACTAGTAAGATTATGGTACGGCGAAGATTTCTCTAAAGAGCAGAGAAAAAATTTAGAACAGATTTTGTTCTCTGAAAGTCTTTATTTTGAAAAAATAAGAGTTGCAAAAAAATGGGTTTATCGCCCTCGTTCACCCCTGGAATTAGAGAAGATAAAAGAAGAACGAATTAATATGAATTATTTACAACCGGGAACTATAATTTTGATGAAAAATGAAGAACAAAAATTACTCATCGGGATATTTGTAAATCTTGACGAGTCAGATGAATATTATTATGCTATTATCAAAGGTAAAAAAGGTATAAAAAAATGTACAAGGAAATCCTTTATTCAGGATATAGGACATACTGTTAACCTTGAAAAAGAAGAAGAAAGTTACTGGAAAATATATCTCAGAAATCTTGAGAAAGAAAGTTATCAATATTATAAAGTCATCTCAGGAGGAGAGGCATGGAAGATTCTATATAAAATGCCTCAGCCTTATTCTTTTGAAGATATTCTTAAGATATTTTTCGGGAACACTCCTGTTTTAGAGCAAAAACTGGCTGCAGCAGTTCGATTGAATGGCAATGATATATTTTTTTACAGAAATAAAGAAGGAGATTATATACCCAGAGGTATAGATGAAGTATCTAAAAAATTAACTAAGCCTGTAGAAAGATTGGAAAAAGAAATGGAACTTAATACTATACCGGCGGGAACAGTATTAAAAGTAAAACCTTTTGACGAATTATCTGAAGAACCTTATGAGATAGTTCTATTTACCGGAAATATTTCCGCAAAAGGTTTTGATTGTATAACATCTCAGGGAAAGAAAAATTTCTGGTTCAGCAAATATATAGACAGGACAGATAAATCCATCTGTGTCGATGGTAAAAGTGAAGAAGAACTTATAGAGGAAATCAGGGAAATGAAAAATATATAAGGGTAACGGCATTTTATAGATTAATAATAAAAGTTTAATTTTCATTATAAGTCCCCTTTCTTACTATTTTGGTGAAAATTTCTTGATGTTACCGTTGCCCGAATCAACATAAATATTTCCTTTAGAATCTATTTTCATGTCAGTATATGTAGTACCATTATTTTCCATTGTGTCACCTTCAAAATCCCATTTAATTATAAAATTCAAGTTAGAATCAAATTCTTGAATACGATAGATTTTATTACTATCTGTTTCTAACATATATATATTATTATCAGGATCTATTTCTAAACCCTGAGCCATGAATTTATCTTTACCATCTGATTTCCATTCTTTTATTATATTATATGAAGAATCGAATTTATAAATATGACCTATGGCACCCCTATAAATGCCACCCAATCCAGATATTAAGATATAAATATATCCTTCAGCATCAACTGCTAAATCACCTATTATGGTGCCATCTGAAAATTTAGATGTCTTATACCACTTCTTCTGTTCAAATGGATATGAAACAGATTGGAACTTCCAGTTCGAATTATATTTTTCTATATGTTGCAAGAAAGCTACATAAAAATTCCCATTTTTATCCTTTGTAATATGTCTGACAAAATCCATTGAAAAAGTATCTTCTTCAGGCTTTATAGCAGTTATAAATTTGCCATTTAGATTATATTGTTCAATATGACTTGTGTAATCGTCCGAATAACCTCGCCCTATAAAACTACCATATGCTGCAACATAACTAAGATAAATATTTTTTTCGTCAGCAAGAATATCGGTGAGTTGTCGTTCGAAAGGTGGATTTCTTCTATTAAAAAACCAGCAGTTCTTTTTTCTCCTTATTATTTCTGGAACCCAGCACTTTATGTATTTTCCCTGAGAATTATATTTTTTTATACGCATGCGAGAATCTATTGCATCATTTATTATATAAAAATTCCCTTCAGAATCTGTCGTAAATGGTTCACCTCTATAGTGATTAACTTTATATTCACCTGTATAAACATAGTCTTTTATCTTTGGTATTATTTTAGGTTGCTCTGTTATACATCCTGAAAGGATACAATACCCTATAAAATATAATATTATTAAATATTTGTTTATCACATGATCACCTTATAAATAATTCTATTATTTCTTTTCTATTGTTACAGTTACAGGAACAGGAAAGTAAATATGCTCATTAGGATCGTTTTGCCATTTTTTTGCGGTACATCCATATGGACTAGTATCAACATATATTGGATCTGTATATGGATTTGGATCAGGATTAACTTTATAATAATTTGTTAATACATTCAATGCCTCTGTTACATCCATAGGTTTATCCTCGTCAAATGATGGTGTTCCTTCAGGCACAGGAGCAAAAGGTATACCTAAATGTCCATTTAATTTCTTGCAATTTTTAGTACCATACATCATAAACTCAAAGAAATAGGCTGCCATAGGTAAATCCCATTTAGCACTACTAAATCTATCGTAACCTATATATGCTTTTGCACTATTAAAAGAGTCTTTCATATGCCAAGAGCAGCAACCACACCAGTATATAAGTGAACCTGCAAAATTTGTTGCAGGTTTAGCATTAAGATGAGTAAAATATTTATTAGTAAGAGCAAGCTCTTTAACCCAACCATGTTGCTCAAAATAGTCTAATTTTCTATAACGGTAAAACCACCATCCTGGATTATTTATTTCACCTGTATGTGGATTATAATTCATTACAGTGTTATATGAAACCCATGAATCTATCTTTGAGTTCTGTCCAAAGTTATTTTTAACATCAATGGTACAGGACATTCTAAAAGAAGTTGTTCCTGGATAATCCGGGTTAAACTCATCCTCATCTACACTAATAGGGGCCCCATGAGTAAAAATATAAATTATTCCATATTTTCCTATAGTTTCAATCTCCCATGGAGAAACAATATTATCCCAATTACCTTTAGATGCTATACAACAATTAATTAGAGGTCTATCTGGATTTTGGGAGACCAAATCATCCCTTATCGGGTTATTCCAGTCAAAATCAATATCATCGAGTATATTGTCGACCTCTTCCATATATTTATGTGTTATTACACTTTTTACACTATATTTATTAGCTATTAATTTTTTCTTAATATCATCTTCCACTCTATACCCATAGGGACTTTCCCAATAATAAGGAGATAGTATTATTACATCGGCATTTTTAACAGTAGTATTATTAGAACTAGCAGTTAGAAGGGAAATAGGTTTTATTTCCTCCCTTTCATCTAATGGTTCGCTTGTATTTGGATCATTTATTATAATCGGATCTGAAGTGGAAATACATACACTCATACCATCCTTGAATGTAACCCATATATCATAAGGATTGCCTATTGAAGTGGCACCTGCTATTTCATCAGGTATAGGTGGACTATCAGATAATTGCCCATTAAGCCATTTTATAATACGTTGGTTTGCTTCAAGTTCGCCTAATTCTGCCTCCCATTGATTATACTGATAAAGAACAGTTGATACTTTCTTATTATAAAATTCGTCATAAGGGGCACGAGGAGTTGGAGTTGGAGTCGGCGTTGGCGGCACTCCAAAGTTAAACCCGGCCACATCAGCATTCAGGAAATCAATTATCTTCTCTTCTCTGTGTCTTACTTTCTGTCCATTTTCAGAAGTCCACCACGTTGCAATGACGGATCTGCTATGCCCTCGGAATACCTTTGGCAGGCTGTAATTTCCTGAACTATCAATCTTGCAACATGCTTTCGGCCCCAGAGATTTTACATAACCTTTTACCAGGGAGCTTCCTCCGGTATAAACTGTACCTGATACACTGGCGGTTTTCTTTATAACCTCCAGGAAAATATTCATACTCTGGCCGGAATTCAGCCGCGCCGTTATGGTAGTATCGATGGGGGTATCCACACCATGTTTAATATACACACAGCCATATGCCACCTGATATTTATGTGCTCCAAACAAGCATAAATAAACAGGTTGTGTTATACAACCTATGGAGGGATTATTCAAGGTAAACTTTAAACCTGCCGATTTCAGGTTAATTCCAGGTTCTGAATAGACTTTAAATATTACAATCTCTCCCGGGAAGGCAAATATCTTCTCAGGGCATGATTTAAGCACTACTGCACTTATAGCATCAGAGGAATTTATATTACCTGACGACGGCAATGTTTCTACTTCAGTATAATTGTCTTCTCCCAGAGCCACTTCCAGCTTCACATTGCTGTCTGTAGCTCCTGTAAGAACTGTATTATCAAAGTGGCCGTCAGAGCCTACAGGTATAGATGTGTCATCATAAGCAGAGCAAAGCTGTGCCTGTGCATTATACTCAGGCAGTGGCTTGCTTTCAGAAAGGGTTTTGTTTAATTGAGCATAAAGCTCCTGCACATCTGGTTTCGCCCAATCTTCCGGGTAGTCTTCTTTCATAGTATTTGAGAACTGTGTGATAAAAGGCTCGTTGCCTGAAGAATCAGCCTGATAGGCAGGAACATCCAGCACGTTTATACAGGGAACTGTTTCTCCGTCTTCTGTTGTTATGTTATTACCATAAATATAGCCTGTAACATTAACATTAGTAAGAACAGGTGTAGGTGTAGGATTTGTATAGCTCACTGCATTTTCAGTGGGTGTTATGCCTGACGAAGGAACAATAGTTGAATTTCCTCCGCCTCCGCAGTTCGATAAGAGTATAAGACAGATAGTTACTGCAGCTAAAATAAAACATGGATATAGCCTTGCTCTTTTAAGCATTGTTAATAATCTCCTCCTTGAAAAGTGAAACAGAGTCTGCCACAAGTATATTATCGCAAGACACCTGCTTTGAGAGATATAGTTTTCATTAAATAAATAATAATTCTAGATAGGAAATAGTAATTCTATTTAATAAACGTAAAATCATTCTAATCAAAAAAAAAAAAAACGGTTAGTTTATTATGCTTAGTATATATAAAAATGTTTATTGAGGATAAATACTACTTTTTATAAAAGCCTTGTGTTATAAAGGTTTTGTATTTTTTAGCATCAAAAAAATTTTTTGAAAAATTTCTTTTTCTCAAGAAAGGGTTTTAATTTAAGACAATGTCGTTAAATAAGTCTTTAATGACGTTCTCTTAATCTAAAGTTCATAGTTAATGGAATTGTCATTTTTTATAAATATCTCCCCTGGGGCCTACGGCCAAAACAACTAAAGTTTTATTTTCAAAATCCACTACGATTAAAACCCTTCTGCCACCTATTCTTTGACTCCACTCAGGCCGGCCTTTCAGTTTTTTTATCTTTCCTCTCGATAGTCCATTTGCTAATTCCTTGACTTTTGTTTTTATTCTGGCTGCTTCTTTAGGAGGCAGCTTTGCTAGCTGCCTTTCGATCCTGTCAGGTATAAAAACTTTCCAATCACTCATTATCAGTTAAATACCTTCCTTTGCCTTCTAAATACTCTTTCAAGCTTGCTTCACTTTCTTTGATTTCATCTTCTGATAAAGGTTCTTCATCGTAAGGAGCATTTTTTAGAATATCTAAAATGGATATCTTATTTTTTTTCTCGTACTTATCTAGATAATCTCTTATAATCTGATTGGTAAGCTCTCTTATTTCCATATCTCTTATTGTTGCTAAAAGCTTTAATCTTTTATGGTTCTCATAAGAAATTCTTAAGATTTTATCTTCTTTTTCTTTGGTTTTAGTTCTTGGCATTTTTAACACCGCCTTTGTAATATATTACGATATTATTATACAGGAAAAAACCTTATAAATCAATATATTTTTGTAAAAAGTATTGATTTTTTTTAATAATGGATATTTCAGGGGAAACAGGGCTTTTGTTTCTTAGGAATTTGAATAAATCCTAAATGTTACAAGGATTCACAGCGCTTTTTTATTTCCCATTTTTCAGGGGCTAAAACGGCTCATTTTTTAGGAAAAAGAAAATTATAAAAATCCTTTATTAGGTAAGGGTTTCTATGAAAATTAAACGTAACATTTGCCCTATTTCCCCTGAAATACCCCATATAAAGGCATATTTGAAGATTGTGATCTGATTATTGGCAGTGGCGGTATAGAAAACCAGGTAAAAAATACTATTGCCAGGAGAATGAAAGGTCAGGGTAAGTGCTGGAAGACCCAGGGAGCCAGAGCTATGGTTAAAATACTTACCTCTATTAATAATGGCTGGTATAGTTTTGAAGATTACCTGAATATTTTTTCCTTGAATAGAAAACTTTTAGAGTTACCTAAAAAGTTAAAGGAAAAAATCGTAAGTTCTAAAGGTAGAAAAGAAACTTACCAGATGGAACAAATTTATAAAGGCACTATTCCTTGTTTGGCACCGTCATCAAGTCCTATGGGAAATTTTAAAAAAGAGCTTTCAGATGTGGATTATGTGGATGTATTATATATTTCAGAAAATTATTGATTTTTCTACTTTTAGAAGTTAATGGGGGTAATTGGTTTTTATGAAGATAAATATATCTATAGACCGGAATTGTATGGGCGCAGCTTCGCTGCGCCCTATACAGAAAATAGTAATATTTGTTTAATTTTTACAACAACCAGCTTTTATTTTACACTACCGGAATTTATATATGATTTGTATAATTGGCATGTTATATTATTTATGTAATTTGCCAATATCTTTTTTTACAGGTCAGATTAATTTTTTAATATTTTTCTGGTTTTATTTTGACTGATTATTACTTAACGGTTATTTTATTTATATTGAGAATATATGGATTTAGGATACAATAATTCTTGACGTTACAATTAGTATTTGGAATACAGTTTATCTTAATAAGGCTATTACTGAATTAAAACAGAGAAAAGACCTGAAAAATTTAGATGAAGACCTTTTTAAACATATATCTCCTCTGGGCTGGAGGCATATTAACTTTCTTGGAGATTACACCTTTGATTTTACGAAGAGAACTACATTGGATTCTTTAAGACCGTTGAAAACAAAAGGGGGATATGATTTTTAAGTTAATTTTTAGGTAGTAAAAACCATTTGATCCCGGTACCCCTAATAGGGCTGTCAAGAAGGTGATTAAAACAAAAGGAAGCTTCCCGTCTGACGAAGCTCTACTAAAACTTATATACCTGTCAACTATGGATCTGGAAAAGAAATGGCAACATAAGCAAAAGGACTGGAACGGTGTAATGAGCAATTTAATTATATATTTTGAAGAGAGGATCACCAGATTCCTGTGAATAGCCTAAAAGGGAGTTTACACAAAAAATGTTACGATCCC
>JBEHWO010000189.1:0-12450 GCA_040217695.1 Vulcanimicrobiota bacterium
TATTTATATGAGAATCGTGACGCGTAACGCGTAACGCGTGACGGGAGAAATACTTTTATTACAGGCTTACGCTAAGAACAGTAGTGAATAGTGAATCAAACCCATTCATTACTTACTTAATAAAATATCGCTAAAAATTAACAAATTTTTAACAATTTCTTCCTTTAAATTTTTCTCTTTACAGGGTATAATATTATAGTATAGTTCATAACAAATTACAGATAATCCTCGCGTCACGCATTACGCATTACGCATTACGCGTTACGCGTCACGAAGCACTTAATATCTAATAAGTTATGAAAGTAACTATAAAAGGCAAAATTATTACTTCAGGAGATATGTTATGTTAGTAAATAATAAAGGTTTTATAAATGTAACTCCTTTTTCTCAGCTTCCCTCCGGAAAAACTTCCGTAAAGGAAGAGAATATAGACGGAGTATCCATTGGTTCCGGTAATTCTCTTATAGATCTTCATATACTTCATATAAATGATTTCCACGGAGCCGTTCAGCCTTATATGGAACCCTCTATTTCCGCCGACAGTGAAGTGGGAGGAGTGGCAAATTTAAAATCAGTTATAGACACGGAAAGAGAAAGAGATTTAAATGGCACATTACTCCTGAATGCCGGAGACCTGGCAGAAGGCACTATGACTTCCTATGTTTCTAAAGGACGTGTGGTGGGAGATGCCTTTAAATTTTTCAAGTTTGATGCCATAACACCCGGAAATCATGATTTTGCCTGGGGTAAAGATGGTTTTAATTCTATTGTTCAGGGCCTGGATACGCCGGTGCTGGCAGGCAATATTGTAAATACTGCAGACGGTAAGGTAATGGAAGGCATAAGTCCCTATACCATACTTGAGAAAAAAGGTGTGAAAATCGGTATTATAGGGATTGATACACCGGAAACTGCCGTACGTCTTAACCCCGAGAAATTTAAAGGTATTGAATTTAAATCTCCTGCAGAAACTGCACAGAAGTATATTGCAGAACTTAAAGAAAAAGGTGTGGAAATTATTGTAGTTACATCCCACCTTGGATTGCCTGAAGACGAGAAACTTGCCTCCGAAGTGGAAGGTATTGATGTTATAGTAGGAGGACACACTCATAATAAACTGGAAGAAGGCAAAAAAGTAGGAAATACCGTAATTGTTCAGGCAGGTACAAAAGGGGGATATCTCGGTAAACTTGATCTGCAGATAGATAGTATCACAAAAAAAATTGTATCCCATACGGCAAAACTTATACCTGTTATTGCCTCTCAGGTAAAACCTGATAAAGATGTTCAGGCAGCTATAGCTCCATATATTTCGGAAGCCGAAAAATTCGGTTCAGAGGTAATGGGAATGGCAAAAGAAGATATACATTATTCTCACAGCAGTGCCAGTAAAATCCCTCAGATACTTGCAGATGCCATAGTAAAACAGGGAGGAACAAAAATCGGCCTATGCAGTGCCAGGGCAGTGAGAGGGAATATACCTGCAGGAGCTGTTTATAAAGAGGATCTCTTTAATGCCGTTCCTTTCACAGATGAAAATACCCTTACAGTAGATATTAAAGGGAAATATATAAAACAGTATCTCGAAGACGGATTTAAAGACGGAGCAAAAGGTGTCGGCATACCGGGAGGGGCATTGAAATGCACCTGTGATCCCACGAGACCGAGCGGTGACAGGGTTACGTCTCTTACGGTAGAAGGAAAAGAAATTAATCCCGAAGAAACATATACAATAGCCATAAATGATTCCATCATATCGAAAAAGAGTTTTGCCACAGCAGAGAACAAGAAGGTTATAGGCCCGTTTCAGCCGGCATTTTTCGAATATTTCCAGACCGGTGAAGTATGGGATGATAAAATTGATGACAGAATTGCCATTCAAATACCACAGTTAAGCCTCTGAAAAGGAAGATATGGGATTCCTTAATTATGAAATATAGAACGTATCCCTCTTTACTTTCTTCTGAACAGCCGGATCTACCTCCGCTTATACCGAGAGAAATACTGTTCAGTGAACCTGTTGTCTGCAGTCCCCAGCTGTCACCTGACGGTAAGAAAATATCCTATCTGGCACCGGTAAATAATGTGATGAATCTCTGGATTAAAACTGTCGGAAAACAGGATGACACACCTCTCACAGATTTTAAAAACGATACAATAGCTTCCTATTTATGGGCTACTGATAAATATATTTTTTATATTCAGGATAAAGACGGCAATGAAAACTGGCTCCTCTATAAACTGGATGTAGAACTCCGTGAAACCTGTCTGTTAACTCCATGTAAAAAAGGGAAATTTGCATCTCTCCATTGCTGTAACAGAGATGATTTCCCCGGTGAATTAATATTCTCTATGACTGTGGATGACAGGAAGGTTCCGGATTTGTTTCATGTGAATTTAAATACGAATAAATTGACTCTTATAGATAAAAATCCCGGTAATATAACCAGATGGCTTGTAGATCACAGTTTCAGAATCAGGGGCATCGTAGTTTCGAAAGATAGCGGAGACCTTGATTTTTTAGTAAAAGATAATGAAGGGAAAGACTGGAAGAAACTGTTTACCTGGAATATGGAATCCAGATTTTTAAGCCGTGCTCTTCGCTTTACCAGAGATAATAAATATATTTACCTTATAGATGCCGGTAATTATAATACAAGCAGATTACTGAAACTGGAACTGGATACCGAAAAAATAGATGTAGTAGCCTCTCATGACGAATATGATGTTTATATAAACTTATATGATTCCATTAATTATCGTTATGAACCTGTCACTCTCCTTACAAACCCGAAAACTTACGAAATAGACGGAATTGCTTTTGATAAATTCAGGAGAGAATGGATTATTTTAAATGAAGCAATAAAAGAAGATTTTAAAGCTATAAGGGAACTTGACAGAGGAGACTTTTCCGTTATCAGCTGTGATGATTCAAATAATGTATGGATAGCTGCTTTCGAAAAAGATAATGGCCCTGTATCGTATTATATCTTTGACAGAAACACAAAAAAAGGAACTTTTCTCTTTTATAATAACCCTGCTTTAAATGACTATACAATGGCACCGATGGAAGAAGTGACTTTTAATACCAGAGATAATCTGACTCTTCATGGCTATGTAACATATCCTGCAGGAGTGAAGAGAGAAAAATTGCCTTTCGTATTACTTGTGCATAAGGGGCCATGGTTACGTGATCTCTGGGGATATAACCCGACAGTTCAATGGCTCGCAAACAGAGGATATGCATGTTTGCAGATTAATTATCGCGGTTCTGTCGGGTATGGTAAAGAATTTTTTAATGCAGGCAATAAAGAGTGGGGAGGGAAGATGCAGGATGATCTTATTGATGCCATCAATCTGGTTGTAGAAGAAGGTATAGCAGACCCTGCACGAATTGCCATATACGGCAGCGGTTACGGAGGTTATGCAGCTCTTACGGGCGCTACGTTTACTCCCGATTTCTTCTGCTGTGCAGTAGCAATACAGTGTCCCGGCAATCTTATAACCTTTCTTGAAGCAGTTCCCCCCTTTCTTCAGGGCAGAAGGGAAATGGTTTATAAAAGGGTAGGAGACCCTTATAAAGACAGAGACCTGTTGATAAGTCGTTCTCCTTTCTACAGGCTTGAACAGATAAAGATTCCTCTCCTGATTGCCTACGGGCTCAACAGCTCCAGGATTAAATCATCGGAACCGTATAAAATCGTTCAGTCCATAAAAAGTAAAGGCATTTCCGTAGAACATATTGTTTTCCCCGATGAAGGACATGAGATTATTAAACAGGAAAACCGTCTCAAGTTTTATGCCGTTACAGAAAGATTCCTTTCGAAATACATGGACGGAAGATATGAATCAAGAGAAATACACATGAAAGATATATATTTTTCCTCCGGTAATAATCATGACAGCAGATTTATTATAGATAAAATTTTAAAAGAAGGTGATAAATCTGCCTTTGAAACACTGATAGATTTCTACAGAAAGCCTCTGCTGAAGCATTTATTTAATCTTACGGGAGATCCTGATTTGAGTAATGAGCTTCTGCAGGAGACCTTCTATCGTGTATGGTTATACCTGGGTACCTATTCTTCATTTGATAAAGTGCCTTTTTCTTCCTGGCTATTTAAGATTGCCACAAATGTGGCTTACAAATATAGAATAAAAAACAGTAAATTAAAAAATGAAACGAGTCTGGACAACATAGATCCTTCAGTGATAGCAGAAAGATGGGATGAAACTATTGAAGATAAGATATTTGCTCATTCTGTAATTAATTCTCTCAAAGATCCCTATAAAACATCCATGCTTCTCCGCTTTATGGGAGATCTTGATTATAAAGAAATTGCTTCATGTATGAATACGGATCCGAATAGCATAAAAACCTATTTATTCAGAGCAAAAAAATCCATTCTGAAATCCTTCAATAATAAATAAATGCAATTTTTGCCTTTCAAATTAATTTATGATATAATCCATTTTATTCTATTATCTGTTATAAGACAGTGAATAGCAGTGAAACTTTACCCGTCATGCCTTACCTTTTATGCATGACGAATTTTGGAGGCATAAATATGAATGAGACTGTTTTCAGTTATTATGAATCTGAGCCTGTCTATATAATTCCGCCAGAAATACAGAAAGTGCAGGAATTGAAATCTCTTTTAAGTAAAAATCCTGAGATAAAATTTGTATCTTTTGCATGCATTGATCTGAGAGGGAATGACACAGATGAAAAGATCCCTGTAAGTACTTTTCTTGAGAATATAGAGGAATTTTTATCATCCGGTATTCAGACAGATGGTTCAAGTGTGGTAATTCCCGGCATAGCTTCATTAAATGATGCAAGAGTCGATATGTTAGCAGATACCGGTGTTAACTGGTATGTAGACTACAATTATGAACACAGGGATATTTCTTCTGAAAGACCTGTAGGAACCCTGAGAATACCTTCATTTCTCATACATAACGGTAAAAAAGTGGACTCCCGTGCAATTCTCCGGAGAGCCATTGATTATTTTAAAAGTGAAATAGAAAAACTTATCAAAAACTATAACCCGGGAGAAATATCGTCAGATGATATAGTTGAAATAGTACCGCTTGCCGCAACAGAACTTGAATTCTGGGTTAAAACCCCGAATGAACAGGCAGAATTTGAAGAATTATCCGTATCCCAGGTACTTCAGGAACAGTACTGGAAAAGAACAAAAAGTAATGTAAGAACAGCTCTTGAAAAATCTCTCATGTTACTTGAAAAATACGATCTTGAGCCGGAAATGGGCCATAAAGAAGTAGGAGGAGTAACAGCAAAGATAAGTGAAGAAGGTAAATTAAGCCATATAATGGAACAGTTAGAAATTGACTGGAAATACTCCAGTGTCGCTCAGGCAGCAGATAACGAGCTTCTTGCCAGGATTTTGATAAAAGAAACCTTCAGGAGACAGGGCCTGGAGGTTACCTTTATGGCAAAGCCCATGGAAGGTGTTGCAGGAAGCGGTGAACACACACATCTGAGTGTGATGGCCAGACTGAAAGACGGAAGAACAGTAAATCTCTTTGCCCCCTCTGATATGAAGAAGGATTTTTTGAGTCCTGTCGGCTGGGGGGCTCTTATGGGGCTGTTAAAAAATTACGAAGCAGTAAATCCTTTTGTTTCTTCCAGCAATGATGCTTTTAACAGACTTAAACCCGGATTTGAAGCACCTGTGTGTATCGTTGCTTCTCTGGGACATAATGTGGAAGTTCCTTCCAGAAACAGAACGGTTCTTGCCGGACTTGTAAGGGATATGAATAAACCTCTCTCTGTACGATTTGAAGTGAGATCTCCTAACCCTCATACAAATACCTTCCTTGCTCTGGCAGCCATGTATCAGGCCATGCTCGATGGTATAAAATATGCAGTTACTTCAAAAAAGACTTCAGAAGAATTTTTAAAGGAATTCTGTAAGAAAGCCGGCAAAAAGACTTCTTATCTTGAAAAAGACAGAGAATACAGAAGTGAAGAAGATGTTTTCGAACATTACACCAGAGAAGAGAGAGAAAAACTCTTCGGATGTCCTCCTGCTACGGTATGGGAAAATCTCTGCAATCTCTCTAAATACCCTGCCAGAAGAGATGTGCTGTCCAGGGGTGATGTTTTTGACAGCAAGATTCTGGATTCATATGTGAAAGCTGTAAGTCTTCAATGGTCTTTAGAGCTTGGCGAGCGTATAGTCATTGAAAATATAGAAGAAGTAAGAAAATGCGTTAAATTGCACGGAAAAGAAGGCTTCAATGATTATGATGAGGAACTGTGGACAGAAATAAACGGTTTAAGACATTATCTGGTAAAAAGTTCTCTCAGAGATAAATCTCTTTTTGCAAGGATAAGAGAAGCCCTCTCCGATAAAGATTATGACAGAGTGTCAGCTCTTCAAATGGAAATGGCCGAAAAGATCGGGGAACTCAGAAAACTTTATCTGGTTTATAAGAGAAACATTATAGATATGTAGAAAATAGAGTAATGGCAACGTCTGCCATTACTCTATTTTATATAAATTTATTGCCTGGACGCCGCAGAAACTGTTTATATATTTTAATCGATTTTTTATATTGTTGTAGCATTTATTTTTTAACTTATCAGGCGGTACAAGTAAAAAATTATTTTCCGATGAAATGAGCTGATTAGATAAGTCGATTTTACTGTCCGGAAAAGAAATATTGTATTTCGGTGTGAAATATACCATCATATCATATATGCTTATATAGGGATCTTCTTTCAGGGCTTCATCAAAATAAAAAATTTTGATTTTATCGTTATCTTCTACCGGTATTTCTTTTTTCAGCCATCTTATCAGTATGTATTGTTGTACACGGCCTGTTGCTATCGTTTTTGTTTTCATATAAGATTGCTGATAAATTATACCTGTTGTCAATAAGAACAGGAGTATTATAATACCTCCATAATATTTTCTTTTAAAATCAATATTTATGGATTTTATTATATCTATAAACATAATAAACATAACAGGATAAATAATAATTGCCCTGTGTATTGCAAAGCATGGCGGAGGAACGGCAAACCCTGATGAACTTACAGATATAATTACCGTGCCTGTTATCCACAGTATAAGAAAAAACATTGTCCACCGGAAAACTAAAAATATTGAACATATTAATATCATAGAAAATATGAAAAATGAAACAGGGCTTACTAAAAGGCCGGTATTAATCGAAAAGAGTTCCTTTATTTTTCCGACTGTATTATTTACTTCATCTCTGAGATGAATTTTATTTGTTGCCTCATTTGTAGGCTGGTCTGGATTTTTACATGTTAAATGAACATCACTTCTGTATTTAAAGGATAGAAAAAAGCTTATTATACAGAAGATAATTATCATAGCCATGGTAATATGTCGCTTTTTATCCTGGTGTTTGAAATTTTTTATATAATAATATATTAATACTGTTACACTCAGACATGCCATGGAAAGAGACGGTGTGTAAGAGTAAATCAGATACAATACAGCCAGACCTGCCAGTGACAGGTTTGTAAGAGATTGATCTTTTATATAATAAAGATATAAACCGCATATGATTAATGTAAATCCGAAAGGATATACACTCTGTTCAAACCAGAAGATCTGGAAATTAACATAATATATATGAAATATTAAGCTTAATATGATTCCTCCTGCCAGATCACCATAGCGTCTGTTTTCGAAATTTCTTGATATGGCCCGTGAAAAAATTAAAAGCCCTGTTAAAACGTAGAGACTTCCTCCCAGATTAACTGATAATACACTTCTCCCCATTATCAGTGTGGGCAGAGAAGGTAAAAAAAACTGCCTCGCAGGATAACCCAGGAAACACCGTTCATTAAAGGCCATATCCCGGGAGTGATGAAGTAAAGAAATAGTATGAGCTATCTGCTGTGTGGATTCGCCGCTTACATTTTTTATTCTGTTTATGTTGGCTCCAATGATAAATAACCATATAAGCAAAACTACAAGTGTAATACAGAGTTTTTCAGTCAGTGCTTCTTTTATTAAATTATAAAGACTTATTAAAGCACAGATAATAAAAAATATATAAGAAAAAAACCACAGACATGTTCCTATTTTCCCTGTGGCCGGCACAAAGACAGAAAGAATATTTATGATAAAAATAGAGAATAATATACTGAAAATTATAATGCCATATATATTTTTTATTCTACTCATTATTACTCACTGTTTTGCCCGTAAATGGCTGCTATGAAAACTGCAATAATTTCATAATTTTCATGGCTGAATATATTTTTTATTTTTTCTTTCATACACATATTTACAAATTATATCTTAAACTCATAACTGAGGCAATATTTAAATATTAATTTTCTCTATCTATCATGTATTACCCATTACCCGTTACACATCACGCATTACCCTTTACGCGTTACGCATCACGCATTACAAATTTATAAAAATGTAAGAAAAACAGTTGACAAATTAATTCTTTTCAGGTAATATATGGAACTCTTAAACATTTAACAAGGGGTATAAGTTTGATGAATTCAGATGTTTCTAAAATAAGAAATTTAGGTATCAGCGCTCACATAGATTCGGGAAAAACAACCCTTACAGAGCGTATTCTTTATTACTGCAACAAAATACATGCCATTCATGAAGTAAAAGGTAAAGATGGTGTGGGAGCTACAATGGACTTTATGGAACTGGAAAAAGAAAGAGGTATAACGATTACTTCTGCCGCAACAAATGTAGACTGGAACGATCATTCCATAAATATTATCGATACACCCGGTCATGTAGATTTTACTATTGAAGTAGAAAATGCACTCCATGTGCTGGATGGAGCCATACTTGTTCTCTGTGCTGTCGGCGGCGTACAGCCCCAGTCCATTACGGTGGACAGGCAATTGAAACGCTATAAAGTTCCCACTCTCGCTTTTATTAATAAATGTGACAGAACAGGCTCGGGGCCATTACGTGTCATAGAACAGATAAGGCAGAAATTATCCCGTAATGCCGTTCCTGTACAGTTACCTATAGGTCTGGAAAGTAAATTTGAAGGTGTCATAGATCTCGTTAAAATGAAAGCTATTTATTTCGACGGAGATAACGGTGAAAATATACGTGAAGAAGAAATTCCTTCCCATCTTCAGGAGGAAGCAAATACTTACAGAGAAGAACTGGTTGATAAGGCAAGTATGTTTTCCGAGGAGCTTACCGAAGCATATTTTGACGGTACTGTTACGGAAGAACTTCTTGTTGATGCCATAAGAAAAGGGACAGTTTCTCTGAAAATGACTCCTGTTTTCCTTGGCACATCATTGAAAAATAAAGGAATACAGCCTCTTATAGACGGTATTGTAAATTATCTTCCCGCACCTTTTGATGTGGAAAATACTGCCATGGATCTTGATAATAACGGGGAAGAAGTGCCTATTTTAGCCGATCCGGAACTTCCTGCCATAGCTTTTGCATTTAAACTGGAAAAACAGCAGTACGGGCAACTGACTTATATACGCGTTTATCAGGGAACAGTCAGAAAAGGTGATAATCTCTTTAATTCAAGAACAAAAACACGTTTTAAAGTAGGCCGTCTTTTACGTATGCATGCAAATCATATGGAAGATATTACTTCCGCCACATGCGGTGATATTGTAGCTCTTTACGGTGTTGATTGTTCCATAGGAGATACATTTACCCATGGCAATATAAATTATTCAATGAAATCCACTTTTGTTCCGGAGCCGATTCTTTCACTTGCCATAAAACCGAAAGACAAAAAATCCTTTGATAATATCTCCAAAGCTCTTGACAGATTTACAAGAGAAGATCCGACCTTTAAAGCTTTTATTGATACGGAGACAGGAGAAACTGTCATTAGAGGTATGGGTGAACTCCATCTTGATGTGTATATAGAAAGAATGAAAAGAGAATACAATGCGGATTTCGAAGTAGGTCCTCCTCAGGTTTCCTACAGAGAAACCATTACAAAGCCAATTACCTTTGATTATACTCATAAAAAGCAGACAGGAGGCAGAGGGCAGTTTGCCCGTGTGGCAGGTGTTATAGAGCCGAATAATAACTGCGGATGCCACTTCGTAGATGAAACAAAGGGAGGAGTAATTCCGAAGGTATATATTCCGTCCTGTGAAAGCGGTTTTAATGATTGTATAGTTAAAGGTTCTCTTATAGAATCTCCTGTTGTGGGAGTAACCATGAAGGTGCTTGACGGGAAATTCCATCCTGTAGATTCTTCAAGACTTGCCTTCGAACTTGCGTCAATCGGAGCATTCCGTGAAGCCTATAAAAAGGCAAGTCCGAAGATACTTGAACCTGTTATGCTTCTTTCCGTAGAATCTCCTTCCGAATTTCGCTCCAATGTTCTTGCCAGTGTGAATCAGAGAAGGGGACTCATCGTAGATACAGTGGTAGAAAACGGTTTTACCAGTATTTCCGCAGAAGTGCCTCTTTCCGAGGTGTTCGGTTATGCCACAAGTCTTCGCTCCCTTACACAGGGAAAAGCTGAATTTACACTGCAGTTTTTGAAATATGAAAGGGTTCCTCAGAGTATAGAAGAAGAGATAAAACTGTCAAGGAAGAGTTCGGTGTAATAAATAGTTTAGAGTTTAAAGTTGAGAGTTGAGTGTTTGATTATTCAACTCTCAACCTTAAACTCTAAACCTTCGACTCTGAGTACCGTAACAGATAAATTGGTACCCAAAATATTATATATCGTGACGCGTAACGCGTAACGCGAGGATACTGATTGTTCTAACAATTTGCCGGAGTTATTTTCTTTCAGTCCTAAACATTAAACAATATGTGTACAACATCTCCGTCTTTAACTGTATAATCTTTACCTTCCAGACGGAGTTTACCCTGTGCTTTTGCTGCATTCAGGGAACCGACTTTTAAGAGATAGTCGGATTCCACGACTTCTGCTCTTATAAACCCCCGGGCCAGATCACTGTGTATCGCTCCTGCCGCCTGTACCGCATTATCCCCCCTGTGTATATTCCATGCCCTTACTTCATCTTCACCTACAGTAAAAAATGTTATAAGTCCCAGGAGTTTGTATACATCTCTGATGATTTTATCTTTCCCCGGTTCTTTAAGACCGAATTCTTTAAGGAATTCTTTTATTTCGTCTGCTTCCATGTCCATAATATCCGCTTCTGTAAAGGCGTCTATAACAACAAAAGGCGCATTCTCTCCTGCTTCTTCCAGATATTTTTTTACAGTTTCTTCTATTTCTTCTCTCTTTTCCATATACTGTTCCTGTGACACATTTATTACATAGACAGAAGGTTTCAGAGTGAAAAAACTGTAGTTGTTTGTCAGTATTTTTTGATGTTCATCCAGATTTAAACTCCGGTACGACGGAAATTTTTCTTCTTCAAGACTTTTTCTGAGTATTTCCAGGAGTGTTATCTCTCCTTCTTTCTGCACTTTTGTTTTAGGAGCTTTCTTTATTTCCATTTCGAGTTTCTCGAGTCTCTTCGTTACAATATCCAGATCCTGTATGATGAGTTCAAATCTGAGTTTTGATATCTCTTTAATAATATCTTCCGTGGAAAAACACCGGTAACCTCCTGTACAGAGGATCTGAACATCCATGGTTTTTCCTTTTTCAAAAAATTTTACTTTTTCTTCTTTGATCTGTGTATCCAGAGGAGGCAGATCTTCTATCTGCACCGTAGCCGGTGTTGTTTTTTCCGGCGAATATATCTTTGCCAGTTCGTAAAGCCTGTCATCGGGAACCTGTACAATTCCTATACCTTTGCTCTTTCTGGATGTGCCCATAAAAGCACCTGTAAGTGTAGTTTTTCCCGATGAGGCAAGACCGATAATTCCAGCTTTCATTTATTGTCCCTTCTTTACTTTTTATATAAATTTAAAAAAATTATTATACTGCAAAAAATAAAATCATACAAGCTCCGGACTGACAATTTTTTTTTGAAGATTTCCTTGTGAAATATTATTAATTATGATATAATATTGTTCAGTAGTAATGTAATTACTATTTTGTAAGTTATTTAAGATATCAGTTTACTTCCGGTTCTTTTGTTGTTATTATGAATAAAATATTTTTTACTCTGAAAAATTTTATATGTTCTGATTTGTATCTGAGATTAACATATTACAGGATATTTGCCATGTGACCGGTCATGGTTTTCAGAACGTTTATGGTACTCGCGTCACGCGTCACGCGTCACGCGTTACGATGTAAACTATGATGTTATTATTCCTTAAAACTCATTATCGAGAGGACATAATATGTTTTATAAAATTAGAGGTTTTACACTGATAGAAACAGTTATATCCATAGGTATTATGGGATTGATAATAGTTTCTGTTTTAAGTGTTTTTGTATCAGGTCTTAATGCTATAAAAGAAAAAAGTAACGAATCTGAAATTTCGAGTTTTGCAGTAAGTAAGGTTAATGAGATAAAGGTACTTTTTATAA
>JBEHWO010000190.1:0-12445 GCA_040217695.1 Vulcanimicrobiota bacterium
GACTCACGACACACGACTCACGACTCACGACTCACTATATAAATATTTACAATTTTAACACTATCCGTTCATAAAGTCGATATTCTTACTTGAATTTTATATTTATTTATAAAAGCAGGAAGTTATAATAAAAATTACGAATATATATAAAAAAATTAGAAAGAGAATTTATCTGCCATCTGTGTATTCCTCTGTTTTATAGCAGATTTACGGAGATTGTAATACTGAAAATTTTATGGAAGACATAAATATTTTACTGAATAACATTACGGAAGACAATATACAGGACATTTTAAAAGGTATAAAAGAAATAGAAGAGACTGGAAATAAAGAGCATGTCAGAAAACTCCTGTCATTTCTGGAAATTGAACAATTTCCACCTCATATGAACTTTGAAACAGTTAAAAAGGTAAAATTTTCTATTATAAAAACCCTGGGACATTTAGAAGAAAAAGAGTCTCTGGATATACTCATAAAAATGTTGCATAAAGGTAAAACAAGAATGAAAAATGCTGTTTCCGAAGCACTTGGTAACATAGGTTCTGAAATAGCGGTGGAACCTTTAATTGAAACATTAAAAGATGAGACAGCAAGGGTATCTGCCATAAAGGCTCTCGGAGAAATAGCCAGTGTCAGAGCTGTTGATTGTCTTATTACAATGTTGCATGACAGGGATCCTGAAGTCAGAAGCGCTGCGGCGACGTCTCTGGGACAGATTAAAGACCCGAAGGCTTTAGAGGAACTTACAAAGGCTCTTGAAGAAGACGGTGATGTAAATGTGAGGAGACTTGCTTCTATTGCCATAGGTGAGATAGGGGAGGAACGTTCTGTACCTGTCCTCATAAAAAAACTTGATGATAAATTCCTGAATGTTGCTACCTCATCGGCAGACGGACTCGTGAAAATCGGTATACCGTCTGTTAAACCACTTGTAGAGGTTATAGAAAACAGGCTTGCAGCAGATGCATTGATGAAAATCGGAGAACCTTCCGTCGATGAACTTATAAAAGCCCTTGGGAGTGAAAATGAAAATATAAGGACAATTGCCGCAAAATGCCTCGGAAAAATAAAAAGTGAAAGAGCAGTGAAATTCCTTGTGAGGGAATTGAAAAATAACAGTGATAAAACACTGAAAATCATGAGGGATTCTATATTTTTTATCTGTTCTTCATCTCTTCTGCCTCTTGCGGAAGAACTTAACAGTGCAGATGAAATAACACAGGATCTGGTTGTAGACATATTTTTCGATATAGGACATTTAACGGATAACGGCCTGGATAGATTGAGAAATGAACTGAATACGGGTAATCCGGTATTCCAGAAACTGATTATAAGATCTCTGGGAAGACTCAAGGACAGAGATTCCCTTCCTGTGTTAAATAAAATATTTTTCTCTACTCAGTGTATAGAGGTAAAAAAGGAAATACTTAAAACTATAAATAAACTTGGCCCCTCTGAAGATATGATCGACATGTTTCAACAGGCCATAGAGCATAAGGACATGGAAATAAAGGAACTGGCGGTAAAAGCTATCGCATGCAGCGGAAGTCCTTCTGCCTGTGATATTTTAATTAAATTTCTCGGAGAAAAAGATTTAAAAGTAATAATTTTAAAATCACTGGGTACAATAAGTCATGAAAACACGGTAATGCCTCTGGTGGAAGCTCTGAAAACGGATGACCTGTCAATGAAACTGACAGTAATCGAAGCCCTTGGTAATAAACATGATGAAAAGGCTGTTTCCGCTTTGATTGATATGTTGCATGAAGAATCTACTGAAGTAAAACTTTCAACTGTAAAATCTTTGAAAAAAATCGGTAATAAAAATGCTGTGCCGGCTCTGAAGCTTTTAAGAAAAACGGCGCCGCCGGATGTGAAACAGGAAATTGAAGCAACTCTGGAAGAAATGGAAGGTCCGAAGAGTTTCTGGGCCAGACTGTTCGGCGCGTGATGGGGTATAATCGTGACGCGTAACGCGTGACGCGTGCGTGGTAATAGAACTGGTAAGGACTGCAGGAAAAATAACTCCGGCAAATTGTTAGAACAATCAGTATCCTCCCGTCACGCGTTACGCGTTACGCGTCACGATACAAATCGTAATTAAGATGTAGTTATTTCCTGACAACTCCTAACTGGTAACTGGTAACTGCTCACTGCTCACAGCCGTAACCACTCTTTCTATACCGCTTAAATCTTTTACAATTTTTATTTGTTCAAAACCATGAATTTTCATTAAATCACTCACATGAGATGCCTGTGTAATGCCGGTTTCAAAAGCGAGAAATCCTTCTTTTTTCAAATAGTTTTTTGCGTCTGCGATTATTTTTTTATAGAAAAACAACCCTTTTTCTTCACCGAAAAGAGCTACAGACGGCTCGTAGTCTTTTACTTCACGGGGCAGGGTGTTCATTTCTTCAGGAGATATATAGGGAGGATTGGATACTATAATATCAAATACGAGCCCTTTTACAGGTTCGAATAGATCTCCGCAGTAAAAAGAAAGGGAAGTCAGGGACAGATGGCAGGCATTTTTTTTTGCTATTGCAATCGCTTCAGGAGATATGTCTGTGACAGATACAGAACTTTCTTTTAAATAACTGGCAATACTTAAACCTATACAGCCGGAACCTGTGCCTATGTCAAGCACGGAGGGGTTTTTTATGTTTTTTGCTATAGTGATTACCTCTTCTACCAGAATTTCCGTTTCAGGCCTCGGAATTAAGACAGAAGAATCTACAAAAAACGGAAGAGACATAAATTCTTTTCTATGAGTTATGTAAGCCAGAGGTTTCCCTGACGCTCTCTCCGATACTGCAGATTTATATTCTTCCAGATATTCAGAAGGAAACTCTTCATATAATTTTATATAAAGCTTTTCACGGCTTATATTGAGTATATATTCCAGAAGTATTTCAGCTTCTCTTGCCGGTATATCAGAAGAAGTGCCTTTATATATTTTGCCTTCTGCCCAGGTGAGTATTTCTTTTATTTTCATAGGTAGTGGAGAGTGAGCAGTGACCAGTGAGCAGTGAGCAGTGACCAGTTACCAGTTACCAGTTACCAGTTACCAGTGAGCAGTTCTATCACCACGCATGCGTTACGCGTCACGCATGACGATTACAACACATCACGCATCACACATCACGCAATAGCTTTTATTCTCTGTTCCTTATCATATTTATTGAAAGCCTCTACAAAATCATCCAGATATCCGTCCAGTATTGAATCCAGATTATGTAATGTGAGGTTGATTCTGTGGTCTGTTATGCGGCTCTGGGGGAAATTATAGGTTCTTATTTTTTCACTTCTTTCTCCTGAACCTACCTGACCTCTTCTCTGTTCATCTATTTCATTTATCTGTTCCTTTATCATTCTGTCCAGAAGATGGGCTTTAAGAACTCTCATAGCCTTGTCTCTGTTTTGATGCTGTGACCTCTGATCCTGGCAGCATACTACAATGCCTGTAGGAAGGTGGGTAATTCTTATGGCAGATTCTGTTTTGTTTACATGCTGACCTCCTGCTCCGCTGGAACGGTATGTGTCTATTTTTAAGTCTACAGGGTTAATCTTTATTTCTTCATCTACTTCATCTACCTGGGGAAGTACTGCCACAGTGGCAGTTGAAGTATGAATTCTACCGCTGGATTCCGTTGAAGGCACTCTCTGGACTCTATGGACTCCACTTTCATATTTTAAAATACTGTATACTTTTTTCCCTTTTATTTCAAAGGTAATTTCTTTTATTCCTCCAAGCCCTGTACGGTTTGCATCAATAATTTCCGTTTTCCATTTTCTATTTTCGGCAAATCTTGAATACATCCTGAACAGATCTCCTGCAAAAAGGCATGCTTCTTCTCCGCCTGTGCCTGCTCTTATTTCCATAATTATATTCTTATCATCATTCGGATCTTTATATGTGAGCATATCATTTAATCTGTCCGTTAAATCCTGTTCTTTTATCTTTAATTCTTCAAGCTCTTCCTGGGCCATTTGTTTACTGTCCGGATCGTCTTCCATTTCTAAAAGTTCCTGTGTTTCTTCCTGATCTTTTTTTATATTTAAATACTCTTTATATACATTTACTATTTCTTCCATATCAGACATGGTCTTTACCATTTCTTTATATTTATCTCTGTCAGAAATTATGTCAGGTTCACAGATCTTTTTTTCCAGTTCCGTATATCTACCATATAATTCTTTTACCGTATCAAACATGTTAAGTACTCCTTTTTCCTAACCAGAATAATTTTCCTCATATAGAATATCTAATAGTTTTTTGTTTGTCAAGGTAGATTGCTTACCAAATAAACAGGATTTAAATTTTATTTGGAGAAATTTCTATCATATTTCCGTTTTGAAAAATCATCCGTTACGATTCTGAAAGGAGGAATGATAAAGCTCTTATTCGCCCTGTGATTATATCTTACCGAGGTTAGCATAAATAATGAGATCTCGTCGCGTGATGGGATGATTGTTTTATTATATGCTTATTCTCAGGTCAGTAAAAAAGGAGTTATATTTTATGAAGAAATTGCTTTTAATTGTAACCTTTGTTTTTATACTGCATACCTGTTCTATGGCCTCATCTCTCATAGAAGATCTATTGAAAGACCTTAAAAGTGATAATCCGAATATAAGAAGAAATGCTGCCGGTATGCTCGGTAAAATGGGAGATAATTCTGCTGTTGACAGTCTGATAGAAGCCCTGAAGGATCAGGATAGCGGTGTAAGATCTGCGGCGGCAGATTCGCTTGGTTATTTTACCGATGAAAAGATAATAAATCCCCTTGTGGAAACCCTTAAAGACATAGATCCTGAGGTAAGGGCCTGTTCTGCAGATTCCCTGGCAGCCATAAGCGGTGATAAGCTTGTAAGTGCTATTATGGAAATCCTTGCAGACAGGGATCCTTCTGTAAGGTATCGAGTTTTACAATCACTCAGTTATCTTCCTTCACCTCCTCCGAAAGACCCTGTGCTGAAAACCCTTAAAGATGATTATCCTGAAGTAAGACAGCAGGCAGTAAGGCTTTTATCCTTTTATGGAACCGAAGCCGCAGAAAATATTGCCGGAGCGTCACAGGACAGTGATGCCAGGGTGAGATCTTCTGTAGTAGAAGCGATGGCTTCTATAGGAGGGCCGAAAGCACTGGATACAATTATAAAAGCTCTTTCCGATACAGACACTGATATCAGGGCACTGGCTGCTCAATCTCTTGGTGTCCTTGCAGATAAAAAAGCTGTTGAACCGTTGTTGAAATTACTTAAAGATGAGCATATGGAAGTCAGAGGCAACGCTGCCGGTTCACTCGGTTATCTCGGTGATACTGCAGCAGTTCTTCCTCTTATTGAATTGCTTAAAGACAGTGAACCTTCCGTGAGAGCTATGGCTGCAGATTCTCTGGGCGTTCTTGCCGATAAGAGAGCTGTTGAGGCACTTATAAAATCTCTCGGAGATGAAGACGGAGAAGTACGTGCCTGTGCCGCCAATTCTCTCGGTGCTCTCGCAGATAATAAGGCCGTTGAACCACTTATAGAATCTCTGAGCGACCTTGATAGTCCCGTAAGGGCAAATGCAGCTTCTTCCCTCGGGAAACTCGGTGACATAAAGGCGGTTCAACCTCTTATTATTGCCCTGGAAGATAAAGACGGAGATGTGAAAACAACAGCAATACAGGCTCTTGCTGCACTGGGTGACAGCAGAGCAATGGTTCCTCTTTTTGAACTTTTGAAATCTTCCGATATAAATTTACGTTCTGCTGCAATAGAAGCTCTTGAAGGTTTTATGAATGAAAATACACTTGAAGTACTTCTGGATGCTCTTAAGAGCCAGCATAATGACGTTCGAATTTTTGCCATGAAAAACCTGGCAAATCTAGCCGATATCAGTGCAGTTCAGCCTGTTATATCCCTTTTATCGGATAAGGATCCTTCCATAAGAGGAGCAGCGGCAGATACACTGGGATATTTCAATGATAATTCTTCTGTTGAACCTCTCATAGGTTTATTAAAAGACAGTGATCCTTCTGTCAGGAGTTATGCGGCAGATTCTCTCGGCTATCTTAAAGATGAACGTGCTGTAGAACATCTTATGAATCTCCTGAAAGACAGTGATACAGATGTAAAAGCCAGGGCGGCAGAAGCTCTCGGTAATCTGGTTGCAAAAAAAGCTTTTCCTCTTCTCGTAGAATTACTTAAAGAGCATAATACAGATGTACAGCAGGCTGCCATGCAGGCTCTAGGCAATCTTATAGATGAAAATTCCCTGGAAACTCTTCTTAACCTTCTTACAGATAAAACACCGGAAATCAGGCGTTTTGCCGCAGATAAACTTGGAGACTGGGGAAATGAAACGGTTGTCGCACCGCTTGTAAAAGCACTTGATGATGAAGACAGTCTGGTAAGAGCATTCTCTGCCGATTCTCTCGGTTGTATAGCATCTCAAAAAGCAGTGGAACCTCTTATAAAAGTTCTTTCTGACAGAGATAAAGATGTCCGTTATTATGCAGTAATTTCTCTCGGAGCTATAGGAGATAAAAAATCTGTTGAACCTGTTATAAAATTACTTGGCAGTGAAAGTGATGTCACCGTAAAAATTAAAGCCTTAGAAACACTGGGATTGCTCGGTGATGATAAGTCCATAGATACACTCGTTCAGACTATGAAGACCGGCAATGCCGATTTAAAGGCAGCAGCAGTCTCAGCTATGAAGAAGATTTATGGTATAGAAGAAAAATCTGATGATGATGGGACAGATGGTAGTCAGTAGTCGTGAGACGTGAGTCGTGAGTCGTGAGTCGTGAAAAGTAATGACACGCGTCACGCATTACGCATCACGCGTCACGCTTACAATGTCACGCTTTAAAGAAAGGAATTTAATTTATGTCCGACATATATGATGTAATAACAATAGGCGGAGGCCCTTCTGGACTTATATGCGCAATAACTGCTGTTACGGGTATTCCGATATATCCATCAGGAAAGTTTAAAGGACTTGTAATAGAAGAGTCAGAGATAGGGGCTTTTGCGAAATACGGGAAACTCCGTGTGACTCACAGGTGGTTTTTCATGGGTCATAAGGTTATGGATTTTCTTAAAACAGATGCCCTGGAAGCAGGCCTTGTCCTTAAGGAACATGAAAAGGTAGTAAATGTAGATTTAAAGAGTGATATAAAAACAGTGGAGACAGATAGAGGAGTATATCAAAGTAAGAAAGTTGCCATCTGTACCGGTTTTTTCCCTCATGGTAACATGTCAAAATACACGAAATATATAAGAGTTATGTTCAGCCCAGTAGAGCTGGAGGCTACTTTCCTTCCCCCTGAATCTCATATAGCTATTCTTGGCTGCAGTGCCGAAACGGCAGAACTTGCACTGAAGCTTAAAGAGATAAGACCCGATGTAAAGAGTCTTGTCATTGTAGAAGATAAACTGACGGAAGAAGAAGCGGAAAAATATAAAGGTCTCAATATTCACTGCGGCTCTATGAAGATTAACGGAGAAAAAGACGATAAAACCCTTGAAATTATTCTTGCAGACATGGCCGGAAAAGAAATTGAGAAAAAGCATTATGAAAATATACTGGTTGATTATAATTCTTACACCATGAAAACAGGGGTGACTGATTTTTTAAAAGACAGAGGAGTAATATTAAAAAAAGGTTATATAAAGGTTGACAGTGAAGGTAACACGGGAATACCGGGTGTTGTGGCGGCAGGTAATATTGTAACGCCTGTTTCAGGAGTTGTAACTGCTCTTTCCACAGGGTTTACTGCAGGATTGAATCTCCATAGCCAGCTATACAGAGAATATTTTAATGAATCTCCTCTTTTATTTCCCTGGCTTCCAATGGGAAACCCTTCAAGACATCCCCTTAATTCGTGATGGGTGATGCGTAATGGGTGATGCATAAAGGATGGACCGGTTCCTTCCGTTACGCGTCACGCGTTACGCGTCACGATTCTTTAAGTAATTTTTCTGCCTTTCTAAATTTCTCTTAAGAAAAGGATCCAGTTCTTTAACAGATCCGTAACAAACCTCTGCTGCAGCTTTGCATCCGCCCTGGCAATCTTTTACATGGGGACATGGCAGACATATATCGGGAACTGCCGTTTTAAATTCTTCCACTGCAGGTTTTTTTACAATATCTTCAAATGTTTCTGTGAGAAAATCTCCGAGAATTCTTGACGAGTGATTACATGGTCTCATTAATCCGTCAGGGCCTATTGTGAAATACCCGGAGTCTGTACCTGCCGCACAGAAGCCTGCCCTTATATAAGGATATTTGTTTAAATCTATAAGACATGGCTGTACCGGAATTGAACTGCTTATCATATATCTGTACTGCTGTGAATAAGTGTTTGCAATATCCATAGCTTTCTCGAATTCTTCCGCGTCAGGCATTAATTCGTCTATATATTTGAACCCTTCACCTCCGGCATTGAACCGGTTCAGCATCATGCTGTCAGACTCAAGAGCTATGGCAAGTTTCAGTGTTTCTTCAAAAAAAGGCAGGTTTTTCTTTGTGGCAACAAAAACCACTACCGGTCTTCCGCCATATGCTCTTATTTCTACTACACCTTCTATGATTTTGTCCCAGCAGTCATTCCCTGCTATTTCATTGTGTATTTCCCTGGAAGGTCCCAGAAGGGGCAATTCAAAAACCCTTACCCCTCTTTCCATGCAGGCATGTATCAATCCCTGTGAAAGGGTGCTTCCGTTTGATATAAGCGCTGGCTCGATGTTTTTAGAATGAATATAAGAGAGTATCTCTAAAAAATCCTCTCTCAATGTAGGTTCGCCGCCGGAAATGGTGATACAGGTACATGCTGTTTCCCTGTGAAGTTTATCTATGGCAAATTTCCACTCTTCCGTAGAAAGTTCTTTTCTGACTTCTTTTTTGCGACCTTCCAGTTTCCATACATTGTAACAGTAATGACACCTGTTATTACATGCTTCCGTAAGTTCTATTATATAATGCAGTTTACAATAGGGATTTTCTTTCATAAATTCTCCTTTTTGGGTGCGTAGTGAAAAGTGAATGGTGAATAGTGAATAGTGAGTAATGGCCTATTTTTTTCACTTTTCACTTTTCACTATAACTAAATTCCCCCGAATAATCTCCTTCGTCCTCATGAACCGGCGCCTCTTGCATTTCTCCTTTATCTCTGTAAAGAGGATGACGGTGAAGGTTTTTTTTGAGAAAGGGATCCATTTCTCTTATTGAACCATAACAGACTTCTGCCGTTGCTTTACACCCTCCCTGACATTCCCGGGCCATAGGACATGGTTCGCATATGGGAGGAATGGCATCTGCAAATTCCTTCATGACAGGTTTATGTATCATATCGACAAATTTCTCTGTAAGGAAATGTCCGAGTATCGTAGGCGAGTGATTGCATGGTCTCATCATGCCCTGAGGACTTATTGTATAATATGCTCTGTCTGTTCCTGCCGCGCAGAACCCTGTACCGAGATACGGATATTTTGACATATTTATTATACAGGGGTGAATTGGAATGGAACAGCTTACAGGATATCTGTATTCAAAAGAAAGCCTGTTCGCAATCTCCAGGATCTGTTCGAAATCTTCTGCAGAAGGTATCAGTTCATCCATATGCTTTATACCTTCTCCTCCGGGATTAAAACGGTTAAGCATCATACCACCCGTATCGAGTGCTATGGCAAGTTTCAGGGTTTCTTCAAAATAAGGAATATTTTTATTTGTGGCGACAAATACCATAACAGGTCTGGCATTCATGCTTTTTATTTCAACGACTGCTTCTATTACATTATCCCAGCAGTCATTTCCCGAGATTTCATTGTGTATTTCCCGTGTCGGGCCGAGAAGGGGCAACTCGAACAATCTTACGCCTCTGTCTATACAATCTTTGATAAAATCTCTCTTTAATCCGGTTCCGTTCGTGATTAAAATCGATATTATACCAAGGCTGTCTATATATGCAAGTATTTCCAAAAAATCAGGCCTCAGAGTCGGCTCTCCCCCTGTTATGGCTACAGTTTTACAATCTGTTTCTTCTTTGAGCTTTTTTATGACCTTTTTCCATTCCTCTCTGGTAAGCTCTTTCCCTTTTTCTTTATAACCATCCATTTTCCATATGTTATAACAGTGACTGCATCTGTTATTACACACTTCCGTAAATTCGAGTATATAACTCATATTGGAATAATCTTCCATTTTTTGTCCTTCTTTCCATAAAAAAAGATAGAATAGATTTTTTGTCTATTCTATCTTTTTTCTGATTACAAGAGTATTAAAGATAACACAGCGGTTTCGGAAATACTCTTTCTTCTGTGCTCATAGGTGCATAACATGTCGGTTTAATATCTCTTGCAGGTGCATAACATGTCGGTTTTGGTAATTTTGCAGGTGCATAACATGTCGGTTTAATATCTTTTTCTCTTGCAGGCGCATAACATGTCGGTTTGCCGAAAGCTTTTTCTTCCTGAACCTGACTTTTAAGTTCTTTTATTCTTGCTGCAATATCTTCAGATAAAGTTCCTTTTGAAACCTGTTCATTGAGCAGATCCACTCTGTCTTTAGGTTCCGTATCGGATGATTTCTTTGCATTTACCTGACCGCCTTTAGAGGCAGTGTGCATATTATTTGTTCTGGAAATCTCCATGTTTATATCTCCTCTCATATTATTTTAGATTATTATGTAATAATTGTAACACAGTATTTTATTACAGTAAAGTATAAAATGTTAAAAGTTTGTTAACAATACCGGCAGTTACAATTACGCATTACGCATCACGCATTACGCATCACGCATCACGCATTATTCGGTTCTCTTTATAACATGCCATCCGAACTGTGTTTTTACAGGTTTACTTACTTCTCCTTTTTTAAGAGCGAAGGCAGCTTTTTCAAATTCCGGCACCATAGCGCCTTTGCCGAAATAACCGAGATCTCCGCCATTTTGTTTGGAAGGACAGTCAGATTTTTCCTGTGCGATTTTTGCAAAATCTCCGCCACCTTCCAGATCCTTGATGATTTTTTCCGCTTCTTCTTTTGTTTTCACAAGTATGTGACTTGCTTTTATTTCTCCCATATGAAGTTCCATCCTTTCTATAACATGCCACCCGAACTGGGTTTTTACTTTTCCTGTTTCACCTGTTTTAAGATTAAATGCAGCTTTTTCAAATTCCGGCACCATAGCTCCTTTACCGAAAACTCCTAAATCTCCGCCTTTCTCTTTGGAAGGACACATAGATTTTTCCATAGCTATGGCTGCGAAATCAGCTTTTTTACCGTCTTTTTTCAATTTTGCAATTATATCATCTGCTTCTTTTTCAGTTTTTACCAGTATATGGCGAACCCTGATTTCTGCCGGTTCTGTTTTTTCCGCAGTTTCAGCAGGTGTTTTCTCTGCAGTTTCAGCAGGTGTTTTTTCTGATGTTTCGACCGGTGTGGCAACTGTTTCTACCGGAGTTGTGCCGCCTGTTACCTCAGACGGAGTCGTTCCCGGTTGCGGGGTAGATGTGCTTTCTTTATTACAGCCTGCAAACATGGCTATAAGTAAGAAAATAAGGACTGAACAGATTAAAGTTCTTTTCAAATTCTTTACCTCTTTTCTATATTTTATTTAGATCAGTATAGGGCAATTACATAATAAAATCAAGATAAAAAAAAGAGATTTTTTATTGTTGATAGTGTTTTTTTACAAGTCTGAAGCCTACAAAAGGTGATGTTGTTCCCGGCAAAAAAGAATAGCGGCATGTTGTTCGAAAATAAGAACTTTTACTGTTATTCCAGCTTCCTCCTCTTACGGATTTGTAAATTCCGTCAGCGGGGCCTGCAGGATTTTTACCGTGTTGCAGAGAATAATAATCAGGAGAATACCAGTCACTGCACCATTCACATAGATTACCTGCCATGTCCATTATTTTATCCTCTGAAGCACCTGCCGGAAACGAGCCGACCTGCATAACTGCACCATCTCCGCCCGTATTGTTTGCACATTTGAAGGGATCCCATGTGTCACCCCAGGGATATATATTTTTTGTTCGCCCTTTTGCCGCCCGCTCCCATTCCGCTTCCGAAGGCAGTCTTTTATGGCACCATTTCCCGTATGCTTCTGCTCCGTACCATGAAACACATGTGACGGGATGATTTTCATACCCTCCCGGTTTAACTGTGTATTTACCTTCCGAACCGGTTATTCTGCAATATTCGCCGGTCAGATCGATCCATTTATATTCACTGCTATCTGTTTCAGCCAGTTTTGCATTTAAGAATTCACAGTACTGGCTGTTGGTAACTTCATATATATCTATTTTATAGGCATTCAGATATACTTTATGTAAAGGTTTTTCTTCTAAAAGACTGTCTTCGTCCTTATCGGAAGCACCCATATAGAATTCTCCTCCTTCTATTATGGCCATATGCTCCTCAGGAGTTGCCGTCGGTGTGGGAGTAACATGA
>JBEHWO010000191.1:0-12415 GCA_040217695.1 Vulcanimicrobiota bacterium
TCACTTTTCCCTTTTCACTTTTCACTTTTCACTATTTCACTTTTCCCTTTTCCCTTTTCACTTTTCACTTTTCACTATTTCACTTTTCACTTTTCACTTTTCACTTTTTTACTTTTCACTTTTCACTTTTTTACTTTTCACTTTTCACTTTTCACTTTTCACTTTTCACTATTTCACTTTTCACTTTTTCACTTTTCACTTTTCACTATTTCACTATTTCACTATTTCACTTTTCACTTTTCACTATTTCGCTGATCAGAAGACTTGCCACCGTGGGTTCAATAGGTGAACCACCATGATAGGCTTTTCTTATATATTCCGCTATTTCATCCATATCAGTATTTTTTATTATATACCCTTTTGCTCCTGCTTTAAAAGACTGCAGAACTATTTCTCTTGTACTTTCCAGAGCCGTTAACATGATTATTTTTGCTTTCGGAGCAATTTTCAATATTTCTTTTGTTGCCATTATGCCGTCCACATCAGGCATGCTTATATCCATCAATGTTATATCTGGCAGAGCGGTCATATGTCTGAACTGTTCTATTGCATCTGCTCCGTTTACTGCTTCTCCTGCCAGTTCCATATCATCACTGAGTTCCAGGTATATTTTTAACATTTTTCTTATGATTTTATCATCTTCTACGAGAAAGATTTTAATTCTTTTCTTTTTTACTTTCTTTTCTTCTATGACAGGACTTATAAATCTTTCGCCTGTAATCGGTATGTTTTCGGGAGGATAATAATCAAGTCTTTTTGTTTCCCTGGGTATGCCGAGCATGTCTGCAATGCGTATCAGTTCTTTTTTCATCTCCGAAACAGTATTATATCTCATGTCTATATCTCTCTGCAGTGCTTTTATTACAACTCTTTCCATATCGGGAGATATTTCTCTGTTAAGTTCTCTTATGGGAGCAAATTTAAAAGGTGTTCCCGGAGGAGCGCCGGTAAGCAAATGATGTAATGTCGCTCCCAGTGCATATATATCGCTTCTTGGTTCTTCCCGTCCCGAATATTGTTCGGGAGGAGCGTAGCCGGGTGTGCCGAGAGCTTTCTCACCGCCGAGAGGCCTCAAGTGTACCATCTGGGCAAGGCCGAAATCTATAAGCATCAGCTTCTGATCACTTTTTCTGAGCATAATATTTGAAGGTTTTAAATCTCTGTATATAATAGGAGGTGATTGATTGTGAAGATAACTGAGAACATCACATATTTCCAGTGCCCATAACATCACATCTTTTTCGGGAAGCCAGGGTATACCTTCCTGGTCCAGCACACTTTCCAGATCATCTCCTTCTATATAATCCATAACCAGATAGTATTTACCGTCTTCATAGAAATAATCTATAACACGGGGAAGACTCGGATGTCTGAGATTGGCCAGTAATTCGGCTTCTGCCTTGAAATTCTGTACGGTTATATCCCTGTCCGTATCTGAATACATTTTTATAAGCAGTTCTTTTACGGCACACGTACTGTTAAGTCTCGTATCTTTTGCCATATATACGCCTGACATACCGCCAATCTTGAGAGGAGAAATAACTTTATATCTCTGACCTACAAGCCTTTCTCTGGCCAGTCTTTTTTTTAACAGGTCACCGCAATTTTTACAGTATATGTCTGTGTCGTAATTTGGACTGTTACATCCGGTACAGTTAACCACGAGAGACTCTCTCCTTTTTATAAAATCCTGTTATTCTCTTCCGGTAATATATTTATAAGAGCATTAATACATTTATCCAGAGATATCCTGAAATTTTTTATTGCTTCTTCTTCCGTATCACCTGTCCCCTTACAGCCGGGAAAAGCAACTGAAAAAGCCTTCCATTTTTCTCCGGGATTGTCCGGAGGGTTAATAAATATATCAAATTGCATAGGATCGTGACGCGTGACGCGTGACGCGTGACGCGTGAATGTATCAACCTTTCTGTGCGTAATTCGTGATGCGTGATACGTAATGCGTGATGCGCAGGATACACCATTTTCACGGCTCACTTCTTTTCACCACTCACCACTCACTGCTCACGATTCACTACTTTATCGTAAGAGTTTTATTATTATAATTCCACTTTATTTCTTTTCCCAGTGCTTCGCCTATAAATGTGGCAGGCACAAAGGTACGGCCTTTGTATTTGAAAGGAGGTGTGGCAAGATAGACTGATTCCCCGTCAACAGTGGCCTTGTTTTTACCTATCCATAGCTGGCACCAGTGATCGTCCGTCTCAGCCGTAATCACACCTTCATCCGGTTCCCACTGTATTGTCACACCTCCCATGGCACTTATGATGTCTCTCAGAGGTACACAGACATTCCATTTTTCATCTGTTATACCTGTGCTATAAAAACTTTTTCCTGTTTTTGCCACTACTATTTTTATTTTTTCTTCCGCTCCGTAAATACTGATCGCTGTCAGAAGGTATAAAGAAAAAATATATAAGAAAATTTTATATTTAACCATTTTCAAATACCCCCGTTATTTCTGCCGTCACTGTTTCACAATAAAATTATATCACAGTAAGCGGAAATTTTCACTATTCCCTGTGAAAATGTCTTGGAAGCGTGATGCGTGATGCGTGATGCGTAATGCGTGATGCGTGATGCGTAATGCGTGATGCGTGATGCGTATTTTCACCGGTACCGGGCGACCACAGTGGGTCGCCCCTACCCTTCACGACTCACTTTTCACTTTTCACTTTTCACTTTTCACTACTCACTACTCACTTTTCACTTTTCACTTTTCACTACTCACTTTTCACTTTTCACTACTCACTTTTCACTTTTCACTTTTCACTTTTCACTACTCACTTTTCACTTTTCACTTTTCACTTTTCACTTTTCACTTTTCACTTTTCACTTTTCACTTTTCACTACTCACTACTCACTACTTTCCCCCTTCCAGCCTCTTTATAGCCTCTTTATATTCCTCTTCCGCCCATGACCAGGGTTTGTAAGTATCATAATCTTCATAATCTTCATCGCTGTAAAAATAGCCTTCTTCTTTATATTCTGCTTTGTATTTTTCCGGCTCATTCAGAAGAGCTCTTTTTATGTCATTCAGTGCTTCCGTTGCACCGATATCGGCAAGGGCCTGTGCCGCTGAAATACGAATATATGATTCTCTCCCTGACAGGAGTTTTATGAATTCTTTACCGGCTTTTTGTCTTACATATGCTTTGTCGTCAAACTGTGTAAGAATTCCCATGGCATTCACCTTTATATAATCTATATCTTCAGATGCACAGTCTGCAATCAGTCCCGCTTCTTTATCGGTAAATCCCTTCCTTTTTAATTTATTTATCAAGTCCTTTTTTCTGAAGCCTTTATCCATTAAATCTTCCAGTTTTTTCAGCTTTTTTTCATCGACCTTACCGCATTGATCCATGATTATCATAATATCCATGTTACTGAAAGATAAATTTTTAAGTTCTCTTCTGAAATCATTATCGGCAAATTTTTTGTTTTTTAAAGAGTTCAGATATTTTAAATTTTCATTTTCAGGAAGTTCGTTTTTCAGATTATCAATGGTTTTATCATCAATCATAAACCATCCTATGGCTGAAGGCAATCTCTGCATGTTATATTGATTGATCTCTACAAAAGGCGGATCAACGAGGCCGTCTTCTATGAGAACATCAATCCCTGTGTGTCCTGTTTTTAATAGAGCTTTTATATTATTATTTGCTTCTCCGGCAAATAACATAGTGGTAAAATTTTTATCTTTAGGATTCTGACTCAGAATTTCTTTTGCAAGTTTCTGTACTTTAGGTTTCTCCGAAGACATGTGAACGACCATATATATGACAAGTGCGATCAGGAGTACTGCCGGTATGAATAAAAGGAATTTTAACCGGTTGTATAAATTTTTTTCTGTTCTCGTTTCTGTTAAATATTGATCACTGTCAGGAACAAACTCTTCTTTATGTTCAATGGCAATCTTCGGTTCTATAAAGACAGTTTCCGGCGCTTCTGACGGGAAAGGTTTAGTGGCTTCAGGAAATGAATAATTCCAGTCTATTTCAAAGATTTTTACTGTGCCGTCCATGCCGGCTGATATAATATATCTGCTGTCTGAAGAAAATTTTATATCCCTTACTTCATCTTTATGTTCCTGTAAGATTTTCAAACAGTCACCTGTTTCTTTATTCCATAATCTTATTGTACTGTCTTTGCCGGCAGAAATTATGAAACGTCCGTCAGGAGAAAAGGATACTTTCGTTATTCCGCCTTCATGCCCTTTGAGTACATGAATGGATTTTTCTCTCTCTTTATCCCAGAGCCTTACTGTCTTATCCTGGCTGCCTGAAAGGATTGTTTTGCCGTCAGGTGATATGTCGCAGACAGTAACAGCAAAGACATGGCCTGTGAAATTTCTGATGCATTTTCCTGAATTTATATCCCAGAGCTTCAGTGTTTTATCATCACTGCCTGACAGTACAACCTTATTATCTCTTGAGATTTTAACATCTTCTACTGCAGAAATATGTCCCTGAAAGGTTCTTATAAATTCTCCTTTTTCCATGTCATATATTTTAACACTGTTATCTGTAAGGCCTCCGCCTGTTACTATATAATTTCCTCCGTATGAAATGTCAATAGATTTAAAGTCCAGATTTTCCGTAACAGTTTTTATGCATGTTCCGCTTTCTCTGTCCCATTTTTTTATCGATTTATCATTTCCTGCCGTTAGAATCTCTCCTGAATTTTTCAGGAATTTAAGAGCAAAAATTTCCTGGCTTCCGGCAGCGATGGTTTTTCCCTTATCTATTATATTCACTGTTCCGTTTTTATTGCCGCAAATGATTATTTTCTCTTTTTCATCCATATCTACAGAGGTTATTCCACCGTTATGTTCTTCCGAATAACTCTTCTGAAGCCATATACTTTTTATACCTTCTCTTACCCCTCCTGTGCCTGCTCTGTGAATAGAGTTCAGAACAAGACTGTCTTTCCCGTAGCCCGGTATGTTCTGTGCTTCCCTGAACAGATTATATGCTTCCTTCCAGTTCCATTCTTTAAGGTGTTTTTCCCCTTTTTCTATAAGCTCCTGAAATATTTCTTCATCTTTAAAGGTTTCTTCTACCGTTCTGGGTTTTACTATTAAATATTCTTTTTTATAATGGCCTGCAAAGATTTTATCACTTTTTACAGGTACTGCAATGACTGTTACTGTTTTATCGGAGCTTCCTGTAACTACGGAAGAACCGTCATGGGAGAATTTTATTCCTGTTACTGCCATGGTGTGTATCGGAAGGGTTCTTGCACATGAGCCCTTTTCTGTGTCCCATATTTTTATGGTTCCGTCTCCGCTGCCTGATATACAGTAAAGGCCGGAAGGAGAGAAATCGACTGTTTCTATCTGAGAATTATGGCCGGTAAAGGTCGTAACAGACGTTCCTTTTTCTATATCCCATATCTTTACTGTTTTATCTTCACTGCCTGACAGGAGGTATTTCCCGTCATAACTGAAGGAGAGAGTCAGCACTGCACCTCTGTGACCTGTCATGGTTTTATATAACTGTCCTGTCTGTCTGTTCCATAATTTAACTGCACTGTTCTGGTTTCCTGTTGCTATATATGAACCGTCAGGAGAAAATCTTGAACAGAATATAATGCCGCCGTCGTTATTTATATTTTTTATACATACCCCTGTTTCTGCTTCCCACAGGCCGAGTATACCGTCATTACCGGCAGAAACTATTAATTTACCGTCAGAAGATATATCTACACTCCTTATTATTGCTTCACCTGTAAAGGTATCGGCAATTTCTCCCTTTTCTATGTTCCATTTTCTTATCTTTCCGTCTCCATGGGCTGATATTATATATTTTTTACATGGTGATACTGTCATGTCGAATATTTCAAACTTCATATAAGAAGTGTCTTCATGGAATTTTTTTATAGTTTTACCCGAAGCAGAATCCCATAATTCTATAACACTGTCTGCATTTGCACTCAATATCTGATTTTCTGTTAAAAAAGAGACTTTTTTTATTTTTCCTCCCGCCCCTTCAAAGGTTTTTATATCACCCGGTTCAATCATGAGAAGGGCTTTTTCTCTTTCCATGATTTTTTCTTCCGGTTTATAAGGGGTAACGGTAGGTGCGGGAAGAGAAAATTTCATGGTGTATTCCCTGTAGCTTTCTCTTACCCTGGGCACATGAGGGGCAAGGGTGAGAGCTTTTTTCAGGTACCCTTCACATTCTTTTGTTTCGGAAGGAGTAAATGTAGGAATGTATTTATTGATTCCTCCCAGTAATTCTCCTTTGTAAAGATTTCCCTTGATTGAATCCCTGTCTTTTTCGAGGACTTCGTCAAGAGCTGACAGGGATTTCCTGAATTCTCCCGTGCCGGTCAGAGCAACTGACAGATCGGCTTTTAAGTCAATATCGTCTTCATACATATCCAGGGCTTTGCTGAACCAGTCACAGCTTTCCCGGTATTTACCCGTATGATAGAGAGCTGCACCGTAATTTCTCATGCCTTCTTTGTTTTCTTTATCAATATCGATAGACATTTTAAATGCTTCCGAAGCTTCTCTGTATTTCATCATATTAAACAGTGCCGCTCCCTTTATATTCCAGAACTGGCCATTCGATTTTTCCAGTTCAATAGCCTGTGAAATAAGGGAAAGACTTTTCTGTGTATTACCGTATTCCAGTTCATAGATTGCTTCATAATAAAAGGGAAGAGGATTCCCTGTATTTCCCTCTTTCACTGTTTTGAACCGGAGAAGAATATTTTCATAACTGTCCAGATTATTTTCCGAAAGAAGCATTGTGAGGTTTATATTTGCGTAAATAGAATGGGGATCAAGTTTTATTGCTTCTTCAAACAGTTTTATTGCTTCTTCTTTTTTACCGAGATCGAGATAGGAAAGAGCACGGTTATTCAGATCCTCAGATTTAAGCTGTGCTTCTCCGGGCATTTTCCTTGCATAATCTTTTCCTGTCAATTCACTGTAAATCATAAGCAGTTCGTCAAGTATTTCTTCAAAGAATTTATAACGATCTTCAGGCTTTTTTTCAAGACACTTCAATATGAGATTTTTCAGTTTTACAGGGATATCTTTTCTGTACTGTTCAGGATCAGGGGGACTGTTGAATCTGTGCATCATCTGGTATGCAACTAAAGGGTGCCTGTCCTGATCGTTAATAAACGGTCTTCTGCGGCAGACCATCTCAAATAACATTATGCCGAAGGAATATATATCTGCTCTTTTATCTGCCCTGTCAGCTTCCGTCCACTGTTCAGGTGCCATATAAGGAGGTGTTCCCATGGCATAACCATGGGTCATTGTATGCCAGTCATCCCGTGATATTTCAGAGGGGCATTCTATATTTTTTAACGTTTCTCCCATATCTATTTTATCTTTTGTTTTCACCAGGCCGAAATCTGTAATTTTTGCCGTTCCGTCTTTCATTAGAAGGATATTGTCAGGTTTTATATCACGGTGTACAAGCCCTTTTTTATGGGCATATCTGATACCTTCCGAGAATTGAATGGCAATATCCAGTATATCGGATAGATCTGCAGTATTTTTTTTCAAATACTCTGTAAGAGAACCTCCGTCTGCATATTCTATAAAAATCCCCGGTATACCATGGAGATCTCTTACATAGTAAGCAGTGGCTATATTGGGATGTTTCCCCAGTTCAACCCATGTTTCTGCTTCTCTGACGAAACGTTTCTTATGTTCTTCTTCCGAGAAAGAGGAAAGAGGTGATTTTACAACGAGTTTTATACCCCATTTAAGATGTTCTATAACATATATAATACCCATACCGCCCTGAACTATATGTTCTACCCTGTAAAGATTATCTATTATCTGACCTTTTGCCCACAGGGTTTGAGAGATTTTCCTTTTATCCGTTATGTCTTTATTATCTGTTTCTAAAAGTGTTTCCGCCTCACTTTGAGGGGTTTTATATTTATCCATAGCAAAGCCTCCCTTTTACAGTGATCAGCGATCAGTGACCAGTGACCGGTGCTGCTCTGTGAGCAGAATTAATTTTTATTTACCGGGGTAAGCATAAATAATACATATATGTTCCCGTGACGCGTTACGGGAGAAAAACCTTTATTAAATGCTTACGCCCGGGTCGGTAAATAGTTTATCATAAAATGAGGAGTAAGTGAAGATTGCGTTTAAAAATGACAGGTGATTTTACATACAAGGGAAAAAGAAATTTGTTATAGAATATTCAGAGTGAAAAGTGAAAGGTGAAAAGTGAATAAAATAAGATATTACCTGCCAGTCACTATTCACTACTCACTATTCACTAATTACAGATTTATATGCATTAACTATAACAGGACTTACGCAAAAAATACAGAAAAATCAGTCATTGCGAGCGAAGCGAAGCAATCCCATTATTACAACAGAAACTGTTGGGATTGCTTCGTCGCTCCGCTCCTCGCAATGACAAAATGCGTAACTCCTGCTATAATTTTCAGTAAAGGTGAATTTACCTGTCGTAAAAAAACGCAATCCTGCTCACTGTTCACTGTTCACTGCTCACCGGTAACTGCTCACCGGTAACTGCTCACTGGTCACTGGTCACTGCTCACTGGTCACTGCTCACTGATTACCTTCCCTGCATCATGAGCATCTTTCAGAAATTGTTGATACGTTTCGTATTTTTCATCTGCAAGTTCATTTGAAGTGTTTATTTTCGTAAATATTTGACGGAGTTTTTCTTTACACGCCGTTATCTGGCCGGGTATGGCAAGGAAGGTTGCTATGACGGGTTTTATTATGACAGGATTTTTACATGTCATGGATGCAAACAGTTTCAGCGCTTCCAGGGCGGGAATGGCATCATGTTCTTTCGGATGTCCCAGCGTCAGAATGAAAAGGAATTTTTTCGTTTCAATATCATATCTGGAAGTATATATGAGATTTTCAGGAGTCATTTTCACATGGAAGGTAGAACGAAATCTGTCGAGAAGAACTTTTAACTCACCCGGTATGTAATGATAATAGACAGGAGCCGATATTATGATAGAGTCGCTTTCGAGAAATTTATCTCTGAAACAATTAAAATCATCATTTTTTATTGAACAATATCCGAGCAGATTACACCGGAGACAGCCCTTACATGGTTTTATATGCAAATCTTTAAGATATATTTTTTCTATAACTGACCCTTCTGCCCCTTCCAGAGCTTTATCTGTCAGTATATCGGAATTTCCGCCTTTCCTTCTGGTTCCTGTGAGTGCAAGTATTTTTACATTCATGGCAGATTAAATAATTTACATAATTTTTTTGCAACTTCAGCCTGAATTCCGGGGGATAATTCAAAAGCTTTTATAGCACATTTCATATTTCCCGTCCCCTCTCAATTATTATACCATTTCATATAATATGATTCAATAAGGTATTCTCATGCATCACGATGATATTTCGTATATACGGGCTTTTCTTTTTTCCTTACCAGTTCTACGGCAAGTTCCAGTGCTTTTATGAGACTTTCCTGATTGGCTTTGCCTTTCCATGCTATATCAAAACCTGTTCCATGATCTACAGATGTTCTTATATATGGCAATCCTGCCGTCATTGTTACTGTTTTATAAAAATCATAGGTTTTGGAAGCTATATGTCCCTGATCATGATAGAGAGAAAGTATGGCGTCGAATTTCCCTTTTATTCCCAGATGATATATAGAATCTGCTCCTACAGGCCCTTCTACGTTGATACCCTTCTGTCGTGCTTCTTTTACGGCAGGTATCATTTCTTCTGTTTCCTCGCTTCCGAAGAGTCCTCCGTCACTGCTGTGAGGATTAAGACCGGGAAGACCTATGACGGGTTTTTTATAACCCAGGTTTTTCATCTGATTGTCTATATTTATCAGGGCTTTAAGGATATTATCTTTTTTTATGAGTGAAATTGCATCTTTCAGCGGTAAATGTCTTGACAGGAAAAAGATCTTCAAATTTTCTATACAGAAGATTGTATCTATAGAATTTATACCTGCAAAATCTTTAAGTATCTCCGTATGTCCTCCTTCATAACCTGCCATTTTAAGAGCCTCTTTATTTATGGGCCCTGTTACCATAGCCGATGCAAAACCTTTTAAACATATGGATGAACAGGTCTTCAGCAGATTGTAAGAATATTCACCTGATTTTGCCGAAACCTGTCTCTTCTGTACTTCAGACGGTAATGGTATATGTAAAATTTCATTGTTTGATGACACATGTTTAATATCATCAAGAGAATTCAATTTTATCAGTGGGAATGCATGAGAGTTTCCGCAGAGACCGTTGGCCTCATTCATAATATTAAAATCTCCTGCAGGTATAACCTTCACTCTCGACGATACAAAAGATCTGATTGTTTTAATAGTTATTTCCGGCCCTATTCCTGCAGGGTCTCCTGTGCTTATCAGAATATAAGGTATTTTTTTCATATATTTAACCTGTACAGATTATTTCCACCTGCCTGTCTTCCGGGTAATTATCTTTTATTATTACAAAATCTTTTACTTTTTCTGTTTTCTTCTCTTCAATTATTTTTTCAAATAGTCTGGAAAGTTCTTCATGGCCTTTATTTTCTTTTATTTTTTTCAAAGTTTCTTCAAGGAACATTAAATCTTCGGGTGTGATACTGTCGGGAAGGTTCAGGATAAGATATTTTATGGAATCTGCTACATAGGTCCTTGTGTTGCCCAGATCGTTAATGAGAGATTTTACCATATATGGCAGTACATATGGCTCTCCCAGTCTTCCCAGGGCTTCTGCCGCAAAATATCTTACATAACCTTCTCTGTCATCAAGTGCCTGCAGCAAGGGCACAATTGCCGTTCTTTCTCTGATCTTTCCCAGAATTCTTGCTGCAAAACTTCTTACCGGCCAGTAACTGTTCTTCAGTTCATCTATAAAAAACATTGAAAGAGTTGATGTGTATTTTTTTATAATTTTATTGACCGATTTCTGTTCCATATGTTCAAGGGCAGTCCAGGAAGCCCTTCTTACAGAAAGGTCTCTGTCCATAAGAGATAATACAAGTGCCTCTGCAGCATTATTGTATTTCATTTCTCCGAGTTTCTTTGCTGCATTCAGCCGTTCCTGACTGTTACCTTCTTTGAGAAATTTTATATACTCATTCATCTGCATTTCTTTTTTATCTTCGGAATAAAATTTTATTAATTGTCTCTTTCCTCGCGTCACGATTTAATAAATTGTCATTCCTTCGTTTAAAGTATTACTTTTTCATTTGATTTTTATTTATATTACTATGGTGAAACATATCTGTATAATAAATACAAAATGCCGCTATAAGCCAGTCTTTACCGCCGGTATCGCCTGTGAAATAACCTGCTGTCTGGTAATCCCTTGTTTCTATTCTCCCTTCCTGAATATAACCTACAGGAGAAAAATTTGAATTTTCAACACGATTTCCTCTGAAAAAACCTATGGGATTGAAATTTTCATCATGGAATTTTCCTCCGTCAAAATAACCTATACTGCAGGCATTAGAACCTTCTATTCTTCCGTCTTCTCTTATAAGACCTATCATGTTGTAATCCTCATCCATTATTTCTCCGTTGCTGGTTATATAACCGATAATACGTGAATTTTTATCCTGTATGGTTATAATTCCCGGCAAAAAATCCGCCCTTGCTGCCGGAGCAATTATGGCCACAACTATTATTATAAGACAGATTCTAAGATAGTTTTTCATTAATAATACCTCTTTCTGATTATAACTTCAGGTAAAACAGTAGTAATATGTACCGATTAATTTTCCCTGACAATCTTTTGCCTGTTTCATTACTGAGAATGAGAATCTGTTCCTCCCGTCACGCGTCACGATTCTCATATAAAAGCTTTACGTCATATAGCTTTTAAAAAATTATAGTCTAAAAGATGAAAAAAATCAATGAAAAAGATATAAAAACATTTTATCATTGCCTTTAATTATTATAAGTTGTATAATTATATGCAATCCCCTGTATTGTTAAGGAGGAACATGATATGGACATGATATTCGGTTCAGATCAGGAATATGCAGATATACCGGGTAATACAGATGAAAATCACATAGGCTATAAAGAAAAAAATGAAGAACTGGAAAAGCTTAATCAGGAACTGGGGAAACTTAATCTGGAATTAAAAACTCTCGATCAGATGAAATCAAATTTACTTTCCAATGTGTCTCATGAACTGAGAACCCCCCTTGTAGCTATTAAAGGTTATACGGATCTTATATTCAAAGAGAAGATAGGGCCTGTTAATCCGCAGCAAAAAAGAGGGCTTGAGATATCTCTGAAAAGTATTGACAGATTAATATCTCTTATCGATAATCTCCTTAATTTTTCCAAAATGGAAATGGGGTTTGAAAAGTTAAAATTATCTACTTTTAATCTGATTGATGTGGCGGAACAGGAAACTCAGCTAATAAAATCCAGAGCAG
>JBEHWO010000192.1:0-12390 GCA_040217695.1 Vulcanimicrobiota bacterium
ATATAGATTTGCCTGAGATTTTTTTTAATAAATTTCCAATATGGTTTAGGGAAAAAAAGCAATTAATTAACCAAATGGCTCTGGAATCTATAGGGAAGCAACTCATATCAAATGAAGCAAAAATCAGAGCAATCCATATTGGATTTGAATATGAAAATATATCTCTGATTTTATTATGGAATGCAACTCAATGCATAACCAGAGCGATGGCTTATCTGGGGAAAATTTATAAAATACCGGTACTTACTATTACACATGGAATAGGCGGATATGTTACTAAATTGTGCAACTATAATTCAATTGAAGATAAAGTGGTCGTATTCGGTAAGGGAGATGAAGAGTTTTTTATAAAACATTTTGAATATCCAGAAAAAACTCTTACTGTTACAGGTAGCCCTTTTCTGGATAACTGGGACGTAGCATCAGAAGAAGATATTGTTAAAATTAAGAATAAGTTAGAGATAAACCTCCATCAAAAAATAATTCTGTTTGCTCCTACTTGGTATCATAGCAGTCTGGCAGATAATAGTTTCCCGGAGGAGAGAAGAGATTTAAGATTATTGCTTTCTGCAGTAGAACGGATTTATACTGAAAATAATATTTTTTTATTAATTAAATTACACCCCGGCAAAGAACATCACCTGCCTATGTATGAACAGGAGTTAAAAGATGTTAATTTCCCTTACAAGTTATTTACGGATAAAGCCTTATTACCTTTTCTACAAATAGCTGATGTTGTTGTTGCTTCCTGTTCTCTGGGAGTTTTAGTGGAATCTCTTTTAGTTAAAAAATGTACTATACTGTATGATATTAATTGTCCAACTCCTTCTATGATAAATTATAAATATTTAGACTACTTTAATGTAGAGAATGCACCTTTCTATATAGCAACCAATAGCCAGGAATTACTTGAAATGTTAAATGGAGCATTACACGGCGATAATGACTTTTCAGAAGAAGATATAAATAATTTTGTCCGTAGGTTTAATGGCCCATGTGATGGACATGCTACAGAAAGAATAGCGGAATTAGCTATGAATATGGTAAAAGAGAAAATTTCTGAAGATAAACTTATTCGGAAAAAATTTATAGATATAAAAACGTTTAATCTAATCATTAACCATATTATTTTTCTTGTCAATAATAGAAAAATTGATCAGGCAATATCAAAGCTTATTAAAGTAATTGAAAAATATCCGGATGCTCCTGATTTGATTAATTTTAAAGCCGAAATATTCTATCAAATTGGGAACCTGGAAGAAGCAAAACATGAGCTTTTATATCTCATAAACAGATGGCCGGAAAACTTTAAAGCATTAAATAAATTAGGTGTTATTTACCGGAAAGATGGTGACTGTGTGAAGGCACTGGAATATTTTATTAAAGCTTTAAAGATTAATCCTGATGATAGAGTGACTCTTTTAAATATAGGAGATATTTTGTTAAATTTAAAGAAATATGAAGAATTAAGAAAACTTTATTTAGCTTATATAGAAAGAAATCCTGATGATTCGGAAATCACTATATGTCTTGAAAATTTGAATAAAAGGATTCTTAATGAACATGGTTCGACTATTGCCAGGAATCGACATCCTATATGTAGCCCTGCTGAACCAGTTACTATAGATATTGGTAAATCAGGATTGCCGGTTTATGCCGATAAAAGTTGGATTAAGATGTCATTTATAGACAGATGTATAAAATGGATCAAGAATAACACAATACCAGGAGAAGGAATTGTCGTTACATCACGCAATAGAATCAGTTACGCTGAAGTTACGGGTTATTTTATACCGACATTATTATTAATAGGAGAAAAGGAACTTGCCCGCCAATATGGAGGATGGTTAACTACAATACAAAGAAAAAATGGCTCTTTTGGTCTGGGAAATGATGAACTCAGTTATGCATTTGATACAGGTCAGGTAGTGAGAGGGTGGATTTCTTTAATTGAACAACTGCCATTTTTGGAGGAACCTCTCAGGCGTGCCTGTAACTGGTTAATAAATACTGCTGACTACAAAACCGGTCGATTGCTAGTTCCGCCACACGAATCTGCCTGGAGTTTAGGCCCCCATGGTAAAATTAATGAAGGAATTCATCTTTATGTACTGGTACCTCTATTACGTGCAGGTGAAGTGTTGAGGGAAGCAGGATATATTAAATTTGTAAAGAAAAGTTTAAATTATTATCTTTCCCATGTCAATCTTACTGATTTTACTCTATCTAATTCTCTGACTCATTTTTATGCTTATATCCAGGAGGCACTGCTGGATCTTGGCTGTGATAAAGAAGTGGCACAGGGAATGGCGTCTGTAGCACGTTTTCAGCAGGAGAGCGGTGCTGTGCCTGCTTATAGTGATGTAAACTGGATTTGTTCAACAGGACTTGCACAGCTGGCAATGGTCTGGTATAGGTTAAAAGAATTTAACAGAGCAGAAGGTGCAATGAATTTTTTGAAAATGATACAAAATCCGAGCGGCGGATTCTTTGGATCATACGGAGTCGGTGCCGATTATTTTCCTGCCGAAGAAATTTCCTGGGCTGTTAAATATGGTATTGAAGCCTATCAACTTCAAATTTCAAGCCACTTTAATCAGACAGTTAATATTTATAACCCAAATATCTCCAAACTTGATGGAAGAGCGCAGGTTCTTTTACATAATCTTGGTAATTTGAATGGTAAACGTTTACTTGATGCCGGGTGCGGTAAAGGAAGATATTGTAAACTAATTAAAGAATTCTATCCCGATGCTGATGTGACTGGATTGGATATTTCAGAGGAGATGCTCTCTCATTTGCCATCTTATATTCGTAAGGTAAAGAATGGAATACTGGACATGCCTTTTTCAGATGGTGAATTCGATGCAGTTATCTGTATAGAAGCATTAGAACATGTCATTCAAATTAAAGAAGGAGTAGAAGAATTATCACGTGTCCTTTCACCTGGGGGTAAGTTAATAATTATTGATAAAAATAAAGATAAACTGGCTAATTTTAATATACCGGACTGGGAGAAATGGTTTGACCGTGAAGAATTGATAAAATTTATGAAAGATAACGGATTCGATGTTACATCCGAGTTTGTCGGCTATGATGATGTAAAGGAACCGGATGGTCTTTTTATTTGCTGGACAGGTAATAAAAAAAGAGTCTAGGAGGACATTCATATGGTAAATAATTTTGTTGATAATAAGCCTGAAATTATAGTATGTGCTGATAGTACCGATTATGCCGATGGGGCGGAACAAAAACTTCAGACTTTTTTTGCCAGTAATGATGTTGATGAATATACTATCAAACCGGATAAAAACGATTGGCCTATGTTATATCATCTTACCCCTGTCCGCAAAAATTTACTTAACTGGCTTGATTTTGGTAAGTCCTATTTAAATATTCTTGAATTAGGTGCAGGCTGTGGGGCCATCACATCTTATCTTGTAAATCTTAAAAATTCCTATATTACTGCTGTGGAAGGTGCTTTACCTCGAGCTAAAGTTATTCAGCAGAGGTGTAAACACGCAAATAATCTTAAGATTTATGTAGATAATATTAAAGATTTTAATAGTAATATTAAATATGATATTGTCACACTGATAGGAGTGCTGGAATATGCAGGCGTATATGATCATAATCCGGACCCTTTTTTAAATACTATTAAGAAAGCCTATAATTTGCTGAAAAAAGATGGAACACTTCTTCTGGCTATAGAAAATCAGATTGGTTACAAATATCTGGCAGGTTATCCTGAAGATCATTATGGGTGGCCCTATGAAAGTATTAATGGTTATCCTGCATATAATGGTATGCGTACATTTGAGCAGGTAACCTTACATAAGTTGTTACAAAATGCTGGTTTTAATTATCAGGCATGGTATTATCCCTGTCCTGATTACAAACTTCCGAATATAATATTAAGTGAAAAGGCTTTTATAAACACTGATTTTGATTTTTTACCATTATTGGATTTACCTACCATTGATTATTCTGTTAATATAGAACCGGTATTTAATGAGAGAACGTTTCTTAAGTCTATGACCACAATTGGCCAGGTAAAATACTTTATGAATTCATTTTTTATCATAGCAAGTAAAGCAAAAAAATCAGAGATTTATTCTCTTAATGAAAAAATCCTTTCTGTAAAAATAAATGTAAGTGATCGTTCCAAAGAGTTTCAAACAAAGACATATTTTATTATGGATGAAAAATTTAAGATAAAGGTAAAAAGAGAGAAATTACATCCAGAAATAGAAACATCATTTAGCACTGGCAGACATATCCTTGAAAAGCAATATGAAAATTATTATGGTCAATATGTAAATCTGGCTGATGCTATTTTAGATGCTATTTGCAATAAAGACGATAATATGGTAAGGAAATATATATCCATATGGCATAATAAACTTTATGAGTTTTTAGAAGGAGAAAATCAGGTTTACGAGGATAAATTCAATGAATTCTGTAATAACCATTTCAATAAAAAGATTTATAGAAAAAATAAACAATGGATAGATGGAAAATATATAGATTTTCACCCGGGAAATATTCTTTATTCCATAGAAACAGGAAAAACTGAACTTGTAGATATGGAATGGCAATTGAATTTAAAGCTCCCTGCTCAACTTGTTTTTGATAGAGGTCTGGGAGAACTTTCCTATAAAATAAGGAGACAGGCTAAGTTTATCTCTAATAAATTACATAGTACAACATACATACCATTAGATTTATATAATCAGTTAGATGATTTACCATTATTAAAAAGCAATGATATGGATTCCTGGTCAATCTTTGAAAACTGGTTCCAATCTGCTGTAATAAATGGCAACCTGGACTATCAGATTAATATTCCAGTTGATGTAAGCCTGGATATATTGATTGTAACATATAATTCAGCAAAATTTATAGAAAAGTGTATTTTATCGATAAAGAGATATATTGATAATCCGAATATTCATATTATAGATAATAATTCTTCGGATGGTACTCAGCAAATTATTGAGCGATTGAATGTTAAAACTAAAATATGTAATAAAGATAATTTAAAATTAAGTAAGGTATGGAATAAATTTTTGAAAATATCCAGAGCAAAATATATATTATTGTTAAACCCGGATATAATAATTCATAAAAGTGAATTTATAGATTATTCCATTCAGTTAATGCAAGAAAATCCTAAATATATTGCAGCAGGAAGGGTTCACCATACAACGTTAGGAAGCTTAAGTAACTGGATAGCACCTGTTTGCCCGGATGACAGACACATATTTATTAAGAAAGTTTTTGAAAGCCCATGGTACAGAAATATGCAAACATTATATCCGGATTGGAGATTAATTCCTTATGATTATTTTGATGGATGTTGTGTTATGATAGATAGAGAGAAAATACTTGGTATAGGAGGATTTTGTGAAGAACTGCCTCTTTATTTTAATGATTCAGAAATTTTATTAAGAATCAAGCAGTCTGGCTATGAAATAGGTTCATCATGGGATAATGATGACGGAAGTTTTACACATTTTTTATATGGAAGTTCTAAAATTACTGAAGTTCCTATGGTGTCAGAATATATCCTGCCTTCATCCCTTCAATTAGAGAAAATTACACCTTCAATTAAGGTATCTGTTATACTTCCAACTTACAATCATTTGCAATTTTTACCTAAAGCTGTAAAGAGTATTCTTGAGCAGACTTTTTCAAATTTTGAGTTGATTATAGTTAATGACGGTTCGACTGATGGTACGTATGAGTATCTTAATACATTGCATGAGCCAAGAATACGTGTTATACATCAGGAGAACAAACATTTACCTGAAGCATTAAATACTGGTATACGTATATCCCATGGGGAATTTTTGACCTGGACGTCTGCTGATAATTATTGTGCTCCTGTATTCTTAGAGGCACTTGTTGCCGCTTTAGAAGCCTATCCCGATGCAGGTTTTGCCTATTCTGCATTCGCGGTGATTGATGAACATGACCGTATTACGCAGGTAACTAAAAATCAGGATTTAAGTTATCATTATCTGTTAACCTATAATCCCGGCAATGCATCTTTTATGTACAGGCGTACCTGTCAGGAAAAAGTAGGATTATACGACCCTGAAGTTGAAGGGGCTGAAGATTGGGATATGTGGATCAGAATTGTTGAACAATTTCCTACTGTTTACATTCCTGAGATACTTTATTATTACCGTGTACATAAACAGAGTATTAGTGCGATGCAGTATAATAAAAATATTGTTTCCTGTAAATCGGTATTCCTGAAAGCAATTAATCGTAAAGAAGGTAATATAAACCTGTTAGATTTTTATCCATGCCTTTCTATATGCCGTGATCGAAGAATGGCTGAATTTCATGCATTGATAGATTTTAGCTATTCTTTGTTAAGTTCTGAATTTACTGATATTAATTTCATATGTAATTTTCTGGAAACTGTGGTGGAAAAATTTCCTGATTTAGTTTATGTAAAGATTAATCTGGCTATAGCTTATATAAGATCCGGTCAATTGAATAAAGCTGTCAGTATTGTACGGAATTTACATGATGTCGATATCCCGATTATTCAGAATATCTGCCAGAGAATCAATTCAGCTTATATATCTAATAAACTGGATTTACTGTCAGGTTTACAGATATTTAGCCTTGATAAAATTTCTTCGGAACTTTTTCAACTTGAAGAAGAACATAAACTTATTTTTTCCTTTACTAATAATTTTTATAACGTTAATACCTACTATAAAAGTCAATTAAATCAGAAAAATTATAATATTATTGAAAAAGCAAATGATTTGTATAAACATGAGTATGTTACTTTATATGATAAATCTCTATCAATTCTTCATACAGCGGAATTTTATTACCCCCACATAGGAGGAGCCGAAACAGTTGTTCAGCAGGTTTCCGAAAGACTTGTAAAGAGAGGACATAAGGTAACTGTTGCCACAACCAGGCTTAGAGACCGTAATTTTACAGAATTAAATGGTGTTAGAATTAAAGAGTTTTCTGTGGAAGGCTCTATGGGCACTGGTTTTAAAGGAGAAGATATAGATAATTATCAGAATTTTCTCTTAGATTATCCATGTGATGTAATGATGAATTATGCTGCACAGCAATGGGCTACAGATCTTGCATTTAATGTCATAGAAAAAATAAAAGGAGTAAAAATAATTGCCCCGTGTGGCTATTCAGCTCTTCTTGACAGTCATACTATCAGGTGGCCTCAGTTTACAGACTATTTTACAAATGTAATTCCGAAGATTCTTCCTTTATACGACGGAGCTATATATCATTCTGCCGTTTACAAAGATTATGAATATGCAAAAAATTACGGATTTAAAAACGGTGTTATTATACCAAACGGTATCGATGAAGACGAATTCACTGTAAAGCCTTCTGTAGATTTTCGTGAAAAATATAATATTAAAACAAAATATTTAGGATTATGTGTGGCAAATTTTTATGAAGGTAAAGGTCAGGACAGGGTTATAGAATGTGTTAAAAAGATGAAACGTAAAGATTTTACCATGGTATTTATCGGCAAAGAAGGAGATCTACTGGATAAACTTAAAGTCCTGACATCAGGATTAAAAGTTCTTTTTCTTGTCAATATACCCCGTGAAGATACTGTCGCAGCCTATCATTCTGCCGATATATTTATATTCGGTTCTCATATAGAAGCATCTCCTCTGGTAATTATAGAAGCCAAAGCATCAAAGACACCTTTTGTATCAACCGATTGCGGTAATGTAAGGGAATGGAAAGGTGGTATTGTTTGTAATGCGGATGATATGGCAGCAAATGTTAATAAAATATTAAATGATAAATCCTTAAGGAAAAGACTTGCAGAAGAAGGTTATAAGGAATGGAAGGAATATCTTACATGGGATATTGTGGTAGACAAATATGAAGAGCTTTATTTGAGATTATATCATGAAAAAGTCAAAGGAGTGAAAACTTCTTTAACGGTCTGGACTGATGAGTTAAAACTTATTCAGAAAAAGATAGAAGAAGATTATTCAGATTTATCCCTTTATATAAAGGCAGCCAGTATCCTTTTAAAGGATAATTGCATAAATGATGCCATGAAATATATTGAAGATGGTATGGAACTGGATTCTGATAATAAAGAATTAGTTGAAATATATGAAAAAATGGTGAAAGGGTTGTAACATGAAATTATTATATGTCGGAATGACTTATGATTATGGTGATAAATCAAGAGGCTTTTCCTTTGAACATTATAACTTTTACTGTCCTCTGAAGAGTTATTGTAAGAAACATAACTGGTCTTTTATCCATTATGATTTCATGCAGAGATGTTCGGAACTAGGTCAGGATTTAATGACACAGGAGTTATATGAATTCTCTGTAAAAGAAAGACCTGATTATTTATTTGCCGTACTGTTCGATTTTCATAAAGATCCACGCCATGAAGTATTCAATCAAATTTCTTCTCTGGGAACCGTAACAGTTCACTGGTTCTGTGATGATCACTGGAGGTTTGAAAAATACTCTTCAAAGATTGCCCCGAATTTCGATTTTATATGCACAACAGCAAACAGTGCAGTGCCTAAATATGAGAAACTCGGCATGGCTCATAAAGTCATAAAGACTCAGTGGGCCTGTAATCATGAATTATATATACCATATGACATAGATCAGGATATAAATATAAGTTTTGTAGGACAGCCTCATGGTAATAGAGTAGATGTTTTATCAAAGATTAAACAAACCGGGCTAAATGTAGAGGTTTATGGCTATGGATGGCAGAACCGTCCCCGTGTCCCTTTTCATCAAATGGTCAGACTTTTCTCAAGGAGTAAGATTAATTTAAATTTATCGAATTCTTCCACTTTAATCGGACAGCAAATAAAAGGCAGAAATTTTGAAATACCCGGTTGCAGAGGCTTTTTACTTACCGGTAATGCCGAAAATCTCGAATGTTACTATGAAGATGATAAGGAAATAGTCATATTTAATTCTATAGAAGAACTTATAGAGAAAGCCAGATATTATTTGATTCATGAACAGGAAAGAAGAATAATTGCTGCGAAAGGTTATGAGAGGACTTTATCTGAACATACATGGCATCACAGGTATGATTTTATATTCAAATATATAAGTAGCAATTATAATACTTCCGGAGATATAGAAAAACTTGAAGAAAATCTTCTTTTAATCAATGAATTACGTAATAACGGCCTTCTGGAAGATGCATATTCAACATTAGAAGGTCTTATACATATATATCCGGCCAATCCGGATCTACTCAATCTTCAGGGAGAACTTAAATTTCAGATAGGTCAGAGGGAAGAAGCTAAATCTTTATTTTTAAATCTTGTCCGCCTTTTCCCGGAAAATTCCATAATTTTAAATAACCTTGGAATTATTCTCCGCAGTGAAGGTAATATAGAAGAAGGAAAATCGTATCTGATAAAGGCACTGACTGTTGATCCTGATAATCGCTCTGCTACTGCAAATCTTGCAGACATTCTCGTAAGCCTTGGAAAATATGAAGATGGGGCCTATATTTTTTCGTCTTACCTGGAAAGAAATCCTGATGATAAAGAAATATATGATTGTCTTGAAACTATAAAAATGCTGGCTGCCGGTGCGGAAGAAGAAAGACATATTCAAGAAAAAATATCAGAAATAAATGAATTGCGGTGTATTGGATTTTTAGACGAAGCTCTTTCTTGTATGCCGGATTTGATCTCAATATATCCCGATTCCCCTGAAATATTGAATCTGGAAGGAGAACTTCTGTTTCAGGCAGGCCATATGGAAAAAGCAAAAAAATCTTTTCTCTCTCTTCTGGAACGTTTCCCTGAATACGGACAGACTCTTAACAATCTAGGTGTAATAAATCTTAATGAAGGACAAATGGATAAAGCTTTATATTATTATAAGAAAGCCATTGAAGTTAACAGAGATGACTATGCCGCCACAATTAATCTTACAGATCTTCTTGTAACGTTACATAAATATAAAGAAGCAGAAAATATTCTTTCTTTATATCATGAAAGAAATCCTCATGTGGAAGAAATTTCTTCTGTTCTGGAAAATCTCAGAATTAGTTTTATTAATCAGGAGAACCCTCTCGTTTCTGTTATTATTCCCTGTTATAATCAGGCTGAATACCTCTCCGAAGCAGTGGAAAGTGTTGTCAATCAAACTTATAAAAACTGGGAGTGCATAATTGTTAATGATGGCAGCCCTGATAATACATCAGATGTAGCCAGACAATTAATTGCAGCATATCCTGATAAAAAGATTCAGCTCCTGGAAAAATCTAACGGAGGCCTGGCAGATGCAAGAAATGCAGGTGTAAAAGAAGCGAAAGGCATATTTATTCTTCCTCTTGATTCAGATGATAAAATTGATCCTGATTATTTATCTGAAACCGCACATATATTGATAAATTATCCTGAATTTTCTATCGTTTATGTAGATGAGAAGAATTTTGGTACTTTTAGTTATATCCATTGTAAAGAAGATTTTTTTACATTTGAACAACTTTTGGCCGGTAATATGCATGATTATTGTTCTCTTTACAGAAAAGAAGTCTGGTCCTCGGTAGGCGGTTATTCACCTGCAATGTATCTTGGAGCGGAAGACTGGAATTTCTGGATCGGAGCCGCAAAACTTGGTTTTAAGTCTTATCATGTGAAAAAACCATTGTTTTTATACAGAAATCGACCAAATACTATGGTCTCTGAAACACTTGCCTGTTTAAATGAAGTAAAGGCACATATTGTTTTGCATTATCCGGATCTTTTCGGTAATGACTTGTTAGAACAGGTAAAAAGAATTCTCAGAGAAATGCCAGAAAAAAACAGAAAAAAATTAGTAGCAACCAGGAAAAAGCATCCTGACAATATAATTATAAACCAGATTTATGAACTGATTAAATCACAGATGTCTGAAACCGATCTGTTAAAAGATGCTCCACCTAATCTCGTTTCCGTTATAATTCCCTGTTATAATCAGGCTCATTTTTTACAGGAAGCGGTAGAAAGTGTTGTAAATCAGACATTTGAAGACTGGGAGATTATAATCGTTAATGACGGCAGTACAGATAATACAAAAGAAATAGCTATTGATCTTATCAATACTTATCCGGAATACAGGATTCACCTTATAGACCGGCCGAACAGTGGTATAGTAAACGCCAGAAACACAGGTATCAGTGCTGCGAAAGGCGATTATATTTTGCCTTTAGATGCAGATGACTCTATTGCTCCTGAGATGCTTGAGAAATGTGTTAATATTTTGAATGCTTATCCTGACATTGCAATTGCTTATACAGACGTTCAGGAATTTGGTGCCCTTCACAGAATGGTTCCTTCTATTGAGTATAATTTCAATGTATTATGTCATATGAATTATATTACCTGTACAGCACTATTCAGACGCAAGGCTTGGCAATCTGTTGGGGGATATAGTATGACTATGAAAAATGGTTATGAAGACTGGGATTTCTGGATAGCCTGCGGTGAAAAAGGATTTTATGGAAAACGTATAGGAGAGCCCCTTTTTTATTATCGTAAAAAACCAGAAAGCAGAAATATGGATGCCATAAATCAGGAAATGTTTTTAAAAGCACAGATTGTCCTGAACCATTTCAAGTTATATAGTCCCTGTCAGGTTGCCTGGGCAAAAGGTATAATGGCTTATGACCCGTCGGTTCTCTCCATACCTGACAGACCTTATTTCATACCTCAATTTTTAGAACCGTTACCTGATAATATAAAATCAATTCTGGAAAAATATAATAAAAAGACAAGAATCTTATTTACCATGTACGGCTGGAATGAAACAGGGGGAGGCACGACATTCCCCAGAGCCTGTGCAAAAAAGCTCGCAAATATGGGCATGGATGTGGCAGTTTTTTACGGCACGGCAAATCATCCTGTTCATACAGAACCGTATTATATGGAATATACCGTAGAAGATGGCGTACACCTTTACGGAATCTACAACCGTCCTTCCGTATTCCTTGATGTGGAAAATCCTGAAAGAGAAATTCACGATCCCGAATGTGTAAAACTTTTTACTGAAGTTTTAGATGAGTTTAAACCTGACCTTGTGCATTTTCATAATTTTCTGGGCCTGTCCTTTGGTATCGGTAAAGAGGCAAAGAAACGTGGCCTTGTAACTTTATATACCCCTCATAATTATCATTTGATTGATCCCACCCTGTACCTCTTCAGGTCGGATCTGTCACTCTGGAGAGATACGGATTTCTTTACAAATTCCGAATTGTCTGAAAAATATCCTGCTCTGAAAGATTCTTACAGACGTCGTATAAATGCTGCAAAAGAACTGTTAAATAACCATATTGACATTACCCTTGCTGTTTCAAGAAGGGTCAGAGAATTGCTTGTCAGT
>JBEHWO010000193.1:0-12352 GCA_040217695.1 Vulcanimicrobiota bacterium
TTAAAGGGTTTGTTTATGTAGCTAAATCCATATGGAGTCTTGAAGAAGTCAATGCCTGGGATATAGTTGATAAACTTGTGTTACTGGAAAGTGAAGACAGAGAACTTTATATTCAGCTTGCCGAAGCTCTCAGTTCTGTTGAAATATTCAGATATATCTATCAGCTGTTTGTCGTACAGGAAGAAGACATAACACTGGATGAATCTTATATCTTTGATGATATGGACAGAATAGCCGGTTTTCTCGGATATGAAATGAGCGGTTCCATAAGGCCATGGCATTATGTGGTTTATGATTATCATGAACAGGTTAAAAAGGCACATGAAATAGCAGAAATACTTTTTGAGAGACTTACGGCTCATTTACGTTCTGTTACTGTTTTTTCAGAATTACTTCAGGATTTGCAAAAAGATGATGATCATGTAGAGAGTGTAATTAAAGAAACTCCTATTATAGGTAAATTTCGTACCCATGTGAGTAATACCATAGAAAAATTTGCTTTTACCCCTTTAAAAGAGAAGGTAAAAAAGAAAAGATTGAATATTGCCGTAGAGTATATAAGGAGAGGCAGGTTTTTTAAAGGTAATACCTTCTGGGATGATATTCTTGAGTCCATACTCAAACCGGACGGAAAAGTAGTGGACAGATTTATAAAAGATTTCTCTTTATTATCTCCTGCACGGAGAAAAGTCATCATAAAAAGTTATATTTTACTGGGAAGATATTCTTTTTATCCTCTTTTTGTATTATTCAGAGCATTGTTTAAGCATGGAAAAAAATTTGGCGGAGAAAAACTGTTTCATCAATTTAACATAGTTTTTCTGGATGAACTTCCCACATTCAATGATGTTACAAGCAGAATACTGGAACTCTTCGAAGACGGAACACCTCTGATAAACGATTATCTTATGGCACTTCATGTGGAAGAGATTAAGAGGTTTGAAAAAATAGTAGGTGAAGAAACAGTAGAGGAATTAAGTGAAAAACTTGCCAGATTTAAACATCTGTGTTTTCTGCATTACTCTACAAGTACGTATTTTAAAGGTTTTTTTTACAGTATATTTCAAAAATATCCCGATTATGTGAATTTCCTCAATTTCCCTGATAAACTTAAAGAAATAAATATAGGTATATTTGGAGAACTGGAAGACTTGGAACATATTAAAGAAAGAAAAATAGAACTGGGCGATTATTATACCTATGAATTTGTCCGTGTCGCTCTTCTTACATTGAGCGGTGCTTCTACTGAACAGATAAATGTGGAATTCACAGAGTTTTCCGATAATTATCTGACAAATCTTTTTCTTATATGTAAAGAAGAAGTAGAAAAGCAGGAAGGTCATAAAATTATTACAGATGATCTGTTCGGTATATATGAAGCAGGAGGACATGCAAGGGAACAGGCCTATGTGGATGACTTTGATGTAATAGTATTGATTGATTCAAATGATGAAGAGTTGAGAAGGGTTCTGACCAGAATAATGACCAGGATGAACTCTGAAATTATAAAAAGAGGTATGCTTACACATTATAGATTTATTGAACATTTTGGACATTATGTAACAATGGTATCAGAGCTTGAAGAATTTTTTAAAGAAGACAGAGAAGAAAATTTTATAGATAAATCTCAGCTCCTTGGGTCACGTTTGCTTATAGGAAGCAGAAAGATTGAAAAGGAATGTGAAGACAGGATAATCAAGCCGTTTATTTTTGAACAATCGGAAAAGTATATTGCCCGCATGATAGGAGATATGAAGGCAAGGCATATTTCAGAAGCAGCCCTTTCAAAAGAATCCGTTAATCTTAAAGAATGCCGGGGAGGTCTCAGAGATGTTGAAAGTATCCTTCTTATATCCAAAGCAAAGTTTCATATAAGAGAACATATAGGTGAAAATTTATTCGATATCCTTTCTGAAAAAATTCCTTCCTCTGCAGGCAGGATAGAGAGACTGAAAACTTATTTCTATTTTATCAAAAATTTAAGGGATCTTTATAGATTGACTGTAGCCGCAGATGACGAAGTAACAGAAGATACGATGCAATATTTAGTTAAATTTTCAAGTTACAGAAATTCAGATCCTTCTATTGCTCCGGCAGCTTTATTTAACAAGCTCAAAATTTCTACAGTTGAAAACTATGGCATTATATGTGATTTGCTTGAAGATTTTAATATTGAAATGACGCGATGAGCGTCATTTCAATATTAAACAGGACTTACGCAAAAAACAGGGGAAAACCAGTCATTGCGATCGAAGCGAAGCAATCCCGTCATGGCAACAATTGGGATTGCTTCGTCGCTTTGCTCCTTGCAATGACAAAATGCGTAACTCCTGTTAAAATTCTTCATATACCTTTTTACCTGTATGACATGCTTCGTTTAAACATGTAAGTATAAAACCTTTGTTGTCATCATATTCAACTGTACTGTAAGAAGCATTATCCAGATAAAATTTCCAGAAATACCTGTCATGCATATCAAGAACGGCTGCAATAAGCACTTTAATAATACATCTGTGAGATACTGCAATAAATGTTTCTCCTTTATTTTCTTCCATCAGTTTTTTCAGAGACTTGAAAGCACGGGCTTTTACATCGTCCAGGGTTTCTCCTCCCGGGAACTTCATATGTTCCGTATCGTTAACCCATTGATCCCAGAAATCAGGATATTTCTCTTTTACTTCATCTTTCGGTCTTCCTTCCCATGCTCCCAGGTTTATATTGTTAAAACCTTCTACAATATTTACAGTGAGACCTTTTGTTTTTCCTATAGTTTTTGCAGTATCCAGGGCACGGCTGAGAGGGGAAGAGTAAATTGCCTTTACTTTTCTCTGTTCCAGAGCTTTTGCGATTGCCTCTGCCTGTTTTCTCCCGTTTTCATTCAGGGGGACATCAAGACGGCCCCTGAAAGCGTTCAATCTGTTTGCTTCTGTTTCTCCATGTCTTACAAGTATGGCTTCTGTTTTCATAATATAAAGTCTCCTTTAATTTAGGAATGAAATTTAAATAAATGTCTCAAATATATTGAATCGTTACGCGTCACGCGTTACGCGTCACGCGAGGAAAGAGATTATTGATAAATTTCCATTCCTTATTGACCTGAGCATAAGCATGTAATAAAGGTCTTGCTTCCGTCACGCGTCACGAGATTAATAAGAAAATACCGTCACATGTGCCGGCGGCAAAACAATCTGCCCCTTATACCCTTCTCCGGGAGAATTGTCCGGTCTGTTGAAATAATAATGGTTTATACAGAATGGCAGTTCTATTTTATGTTCTATGTCCAAATCCAGATTTGCCACTATTGCCAGTTTTTCTCCTTCCTCTGAAGAAAGGGACAGAAATAAAACCTCTCTGTTTCTCGTATTTAATACTTCCACTAGTCTGTTTTTCTTTAACAGAGTTTTTAACTCTTTTATAGCAGAGTTTATCTGCAGAATTTCTCCTATAAAGTGATTTTTCCCTGTCCATTCGCCTGTAGAAGTATCAGGTTTACTCATAAGGAGTAATTTTTCTGCATCCCGGTGTTTAGTCTGTTCATCAAAACTCATATAATCAAAAAATTGATTTGCTTCATCTATATGGGTATTCAGACCTACATTCACAGTGGAAGTGGCAACAAATTCGGTGCCGAAAACAGGATTGAAAAGGAATGGACTGTCTTCTTTTTCTGAAAATATGCTGAAAAGACTGTAGTAAAGAAGAGAAATTTTCCTTGCTTTATCCTGATCTACAGGGGCTTTTGTGAAGTCGGGACTTATCCCGTTTCTTAACGGAGCTTCAGTAAGAATCCTTGTTGCAGTGGACTGGCCTATTCTTTTTGTATTATAATTATCAGGATAGCCGAACATTTTCCCTTTATAATGTTCAAATTCGGAAACCTCTTCAAAAAGCCTCCTCATATTTTTTATATGAAACCTTACTGTTTCCACAGGATTTTCCTCGTAATATTTCATTTCCTCTCTGTTATTATATCCCGGTTCACCGTAGGCAAAAACCTTTCCTGTTATAACAGCCGGAGTTTCTGAAAGGAATGAAAATCCTGCTGCAAGGTTTTCTTCCCATAAATTGGGAAGAACGTTCTTTATGGCAGATTTCAGATCTTCAGGGAGAGCGTGGCCCATATCCAGGACAAAGCCGTCAACACCCATATGTTTGAATTTATCAAAATAACCTGTAATCATATTCCATACAGGTTCATTCCTGTATTTTCTTTCTATTTCAGGTTCCACATCTTTAAAGAATTTAGCAGTAACAAAAGAAAGAGGAGTAACAAGAGGTAAATCACCATGTTTATCCACATAAAGACGGAGATAGGTAACATCCTGCCAGAAAGGTTGAATTTCAAAGGGAGTATCACAGAAAGCAGGGAAGACCTCCGCTCTGTCCGTGGAATTCTCATAATATCCCACAAGTCTTCCGTCTTTCTCTCTTCTTACCTCATCCGGTGCAGGTACAAAGAAACTTACATATTCAGGATCTGTTTTGTTTACATCAATAAGATCGTCTATACCGTATTTACCGCTGTAAATCTTACCCTGATATTCACCGAAAAACCACTCTTCAAATGATTTTCTGTCAGGAAATCTTCTTTTTCCCTGTGATGTGGGGTATTCATAGTCAGGATGGTAATAATCTGGCATTCTTTTAGGGGAACCTTCTTTTATCCAGTAGCCGTATTCGGGGTTTTTCTCAAGAATCTTGGAGTCAATGGAAAGAGTCCTGGGTATTACCTCCTGAATAACCATCATACCCAGCGCATGTGCTGCTTCTATAAAGGCAAGATACTGTTCTTCCGCATTAAATTCAAAAAGCGGATCTGCAAGGTCAGGGTCAATAGAGAAAGGATCTCTTATGGCAAAAGGAGAGCCCAGATTTCCTTTTTTCCCGTACACTCCTATTTCCGTTATAGGCTGAAGATGGATTGTATTGAAGCCCAGTGCTTTAAGATAGGGGAGAACAAGAATGTTTTTTATAAAGGTTCCCATTTCACAGATACCGTCTGAATTCAGGATAATATGTTCTGTGCCGGAAGAACCTATAAAACCATCTCCGTTATGATCATACATAGACAGTACCCTTGCAAGGGAATTTACCGCTTTTATGCCTTTCCCTGTTTTTATGTCTGTATCTTTTTCCGGTTCACCATGTTCTTTATTATATTTCAGTATATTCTTTACCGTTTCTTCTATTAATTTACAGGGAGATTCTACTGATACGGGACGTATGACATCTCCTGAAGAAACCATTTCGGCGAGTTGTTCGGTACCTTTCATCGGATCTAATGTCCATGGTGCCGGTACAAAATAAGTTACCTTCTTTTCAGATTTTTCACATGCTTTAAGTATGGCCTCCAGTGAGGGAAATTTGTTACTCATAACATTTGCTCCTTTGTACATTATGTCCCTGTGTTATCGTAACGCGTAACGCGTAACGCGTGACAGGAGGATTGTTTGCTGAAATTTCTCATAATTATAGCGCAATTTTTTTAAGAGTAAAACCCTTTAAGTTAAAAAAAATATTATTGAACATTTTCCCTTTCATGGTAAAATAGATTCAGATAGATTTGAAAATAGGAAGTGACATTTTTATGTCGGTTGAAATTTATAAAAAATTTGTAAAAGGTAAGGAATTAAAAAATTTAATAGACCTTCCTGATAATTACCTGGATAAAGAAATGGAAGTAATAATTAAACCTGTAGTAAAAAAAGTATTTAATTCTCTATCGATTATAAAAATTAATACGGAAGAATTCAGATTTAACAGAGATGAAGCCAATGAAAGGTAGAAATTTTATAGATACAAATATCTTAATTTACTTATATTCACAGGAAGCCTGTAAACAGAATAAAATCATATCTTTACTGAATAGAGATGAGATTTTTGTCATAAGTACACAGATTATCATGGAGTTCTGTAATGTACTGGTAAGAAAATTAAAATATACTAAATCAGAGCTGTACATAGCAATAGAAGATTTTAATAGAAATTTTGAAATATCTCTTATAAATCAGAACACCATAGAAAAAGCTTTAGAAATATATGAAATCTATAAATATTCTCTTTTTGATTGTCTTGTTATATCTACTTCTCTGGAAGCAAATTGTTCTGTAATTTATTCTGAAGATATGCAACATAATCAAATGATTGATAATAAAGTTAAAATTATTAATCCTTTTATGTAGCCTTATTAATCCTTTTATGAATATACTTGTCACTGGTTCTACTGGTTTCATAGGAAAAAGACTTACAGAGCTACTTCTCCTTCAGAATTACAATGTAAGAGTTCTTCTCAGAGAGACTTCAAATACAGATAAAATAGATAAAAGAGTAAACATATTTCAGGGTAATTTATTTGACTACTCTTTCCTTAAATCCTCTATGTCAGATATAGACACAGTATTTCATCTTGCTGCTTTAAGGGGAGAAACAGGTCTTACCTGGAAAGCATATGAAAAATCCAATATTTTCCTGACAGAAAAACTCCTGGAAGCTTCCTGTCATGTTAAAAAATTCATCTTTTGTAGCACTGTAGGGGTTATGGGCTTTGGTACAGGGCTTTCGGAAAGTTCTCCTCTGAAACCATGGGGAAATTATCATAAATCTAAAAGTGAAGCAGAAAAAATCTGTCTCAATTATAAAAATACTATTATAATAAGACCATCTATAGTTTACGGACCGGGAGACAATGGTTTTCTCTATAAACTTATCACCCTGATAAAAAAGAGGAGATTTATTACAGTAGGAAACGGTACAAATAAGATTCATATGGTTCATATAGATAATCTCTGCAAAGGATTTATTGATATGGCTTTAAAGGGCAGGCAGGGAGAAACATATATACTTGCAGACAGAAAAGCCCTTACTGTTTCGGAGATGAGTCATATTATAGCGAAAAAGTCCGGCGTAAATATTCCTCCTGTTAATATTCCCAGGCTAATAGCTGTGCCTCTGGCTTTTCTTTTTGAGAGAATTTTTTCTGTGATACGTCCCGGGAGAGATCCATTTCTTTCCGTTTCAAAAGTGGATATATTGAGTCTTAATCAGGATTTTGATATTTCGAAATCTATAGCTGCCGGATATAATCCGGAGATTGATCCTGAGACGGGCATAGAAGAGGTTTTACATTATTTCTGAACTGCTTCCAGTATAATATATTCCACACATAATCCCAGTGTTCTGTCATCATTGCTATTTAAACCGATTTTCCCCGGCACAGTCGCATCAGGGAGATCAAATATAATATTTATATTGTTATTAATAATAGAACCTTCCGGCAATGTGATTGTATATTCCATTTTATCTCTGACAATCCACTGACCGATTTTATTGCTATTAACATAGATATTCACTCTCTGTGCCTCAAGTTTCCCCGGATTATAAAGACCTCCTGTGAAAACCTTCATAATAAGTTTTCCTTTGATATCACCGGCAGGTATATTCACTTCAGCTTTTTTCCCGTCTGTCCATGTAAAATTATCTTCACCATTACTCCATCCATGATTTTTGTAAAAATTTCCGTTTCCGTCTTTAATAAAGTTGATCTGTTCACCGGGTCTGTATATTTCCATTAATAGCATGTTTTTTACCCTGATGCCAGATACAGGCAGTTTGTTTTTCATGCTATGACTATTCGAAGAAAATGCATCAGGTAATTCAAAGGTTATTCTCAGAAGAGGATCCATCAAACTCACTTCAGGTATAATAATCTTATATTCACCCGGTGAAGAGACAATCCATTCCCCGACTTTCCTGCTGTTTGCGTATATATAAACCCTCTGTCTCTCAACCTTACCCTTTGCTATATCGGGTTCAAGATTAACCTTCATAATAACATCACAGGTTATTTCTTCCTGATTTATCTGAAAAACCAGTTCTGCCTTTTTATCACATGTCCGGGTAAATCCTTCTTCCGGTTCACTCCATCCTGAGACAAAAAAATTCCTGCCATTTCCGTCTCTGCTGAATTGAATTACATTACCTGTCTGATAGAAGTGAACAGGTAAAGGAGTGGGAGGAACAGGTGTGAAGGTGGGAACAGGCGATAGTGTTGAAGCGGGGGGAGTGCTTTGAGTGAATTTGCAGCCTGATATGATATATAATATTATAAATAATAATATGATTTTTTTTATGACCATAAGATATAGAAGTATATCACAATAAGGTCTCCAGTTTTTCTTCATGTTCTCTTACTCTGTGTCCTATAGCAGTTACTTCCTGTTTCAGGTCTTCCATCGTTGTAGTCAGATTGGTTATATGATTGAACATAATTTGTTGATTTTCTGCCATGATATTTATTACAGGTATTATCTCTTTTTTTATTGTAATCCTTGTGTCTATAAATTCAAATTCCACTCTATCCAGGCGTTTATTTGTTTCTTCTCTGAAACTGTTGAAATCATTACGTAATTCATCCTGTCCTTTACGTAATTCATCCTGTCCTTTAGTAAATTCAGCCCTTAATTCATCCTGTCCTTTAGCGATTTCAGCCCTTAATTCATCCTGTCCTTTTTCAAGTATATCTAATTTGTCAAGTATTTTATTTAAAATTTCATCTGACATTAAATATTTCTCCTTTCAATATTTTTATAATTATAACATAAATCTATATGAATAAAAAGGATTATCTGTGTATAGAAGAAACGTTAATCAGTCGCCCTGCTGAATAAATAACAAGCCTGTCATCTGAGGTAAATTTTTTGAATTTTAATATATAACTCTTATCTTTAAACTCCGGCACATCGTAGTATTTATTTGAAAAAGTCTCTTCTATCGGAACATTACAGTTCATAAAATAAGATTTCTTACCTGTAAGAATCACTCTGCAGGTATAAGGCTTTTCCAGAGATTCTATAAGTATTTCTTCGTTTATATCATACATGGCATTGAATAAAATTATATTGATTTTATAACTCTTTAATTCACTCCTGAACAGTTTAATTGCATGATGAAATCCGTTTCTGTATATATAAGCTCCGTTAAAATTATCAGGAAGGTTTGCCATGAAAAGCCTTTCTGATTTATCGAACTGCTCCATATTACTTATTATATTCTCTGCTATCCGGGAGGCCTCTTCCCAGTTTTTATTTGTACTGTAGAGAAAAGCTGCCAATATTATCAGAAAAGACATGCATAAGGTTGTAACGATTTTTTTGTTACATCTTATACAGGAAAGTAAAAAACCAGTATAGAGAGCAGTAAAAGAAGAAGGCAAATATAAAAATCTCTGTCCCTGAGTATCTGTATGATATATGCCCGGTAAAGGTAACAGATTGGCTGCAGGCAATATGGAAATAGCGGCAGAAATTATAAGGAAGATTGCTGTTCCTTTCAGTTCTTTATGTTTTAAAAAAAAGATACAGGAATATATAATGATTATCATAAAAAATAAACAGGAAAAGGTAATGGCATGTATGGAATCATAAAGTGGAGGGAGGATACTTATGACAGGATATAAGATTATATTTTGAATAATTTTAAAGGGAATAAAATTGAGATGTACTCCTGTACCATAACCTCCTATAAAAGTTCCTAATTGTATATATCGAATGAGCATATATAAAGCAAATAAAAAACCATAAAGGCATGGTACGGGTAAAACCTTACGGATATGTTTACATGGATAATTCAGATATAATTCATATAAAAAAATCAGGGCCGGATAGAATATGACACATTCTTTTGAACAGAGGGCCGCGAAAAATAGAACTGACGATATAATTAACAGGTAAGTTTTATTATAGTTTTTATATGCCACGTACATGGCAAAAGAAAAAAGACAGAAACATGTAGCAACCACATCTGTCCTTCCTGATATCCAGGAAACAGATTCCGTATGAGAAGGAGCAGTCAGGAATATAAATCCTGAAGACAGAGAAAACATATATTTTTGAAAATCTGTAAGATTTAATTTTTTACCGATTAATAAAGCTATGACAGATATTAAAAATGCATTGAAAGAATGAAATAAAATATTGGTCATGTGGTACCCCGAAGGATTCAAATTCCAGAGCTTATAATCAAGATATAATGTTAATGAAATGATCGGCCTGAAGAAACCGCATGAGCCTTTATACCATAAACCGAGAGGGCCGCCGGCGGATACTCCGTAGACAAGGTCGAAATCATCTGAAAGAAAGTAGCCGTACAGGATGTTATGATAACACAGGAGACCACATATTATAAATAGAAAAAGTAAAATAATATAATAAATAAGTTTCTTAATTTATTTCGTCACCTCTGACATTATAACTACTTACCTTTTTATTGCAAAAATCGATAGATTTTATTCTACCATAATATGTAAAATAATCAATGGATTCAACATATCTTTGATTCATATAGTCCCCCCGGGTTAATTTTGTCCGTACCCAACAGCCAGACACCCTTAATTTTTAAAAACAGAAGATTTTTTCCTGGTGTACTATAAATTGCGCCTTAAAGATGTAAGAAAAAGATTATGGAACAAGAGGGAAAGAATTTTGATGTAAGAATAGTAATGGAACCTTCAGAGCGCAGAAAAGAACTTATTGGAGAAGTATTATAATTCCTATTCAAAATCATCTGGTTTTGTATAGAATAATCTTTGAAATAACAGTTAATCTTTATGAACCGCCGTATACCGAACGGTACGTACGGCGGTGTGAGTGGACAGGGTTTAATCACCCCTTCCTACTCGATTTTAATTAAATTCAATAAGGGTTAATTGAGTAATAATTTTTAATTGTTTGTCTTTTGTAATGAGAGAAGCTTTATTATGAATGGCACTTCCGGCTATAATAGCATCGGGAAGTTTAATTTTGTATTTTTTACGAAGATCAATAATCAAATCAATAAGTTCAGTTTCGTTAGAACTTAAATTAACCAGCTCTACACGTTTTGAAAATTGATCAAAATATTCTCTATCCTTATCAGATAAGTTTGGGAATGCAAGAAATTCAATAAGGCTGATGACTGAAATAGCAATCCAGTCAGCATTTTTTAACAGATTTAATAAATCATTATTCCCTTGTAATAAAGCAATAATTGCATTAGTATCAAGTAAGTAATTTCTACCATTCATCGCGAAGGCTCCTCTGAACTGATACCGCATCTCCATTCCATGCTAATTTTCCGGCTAAATCTGAAAAATCATATTTCTTTGGTTGAGTCTTAATATCAGGGATAGTATTTATTACCAGAATTATCTCTATATTCCCTGGAGATAGATTGACTGGTAAGTCTAAGCGTAAATGACCATCCGGATCAATTTTGCTATTTAAATTTAATACTTTCATGGTCAAACCTGCCTTTATCGTTCAAATTTAGTTTTTTTAGATATTTTTCAGTTTCTTCCAGACCTTCAGAGGATCCTATTTCATAAAAACGTTCTTTTACTTCATGCCCCGGCATTTCTTCTCTATTAATCAATTGTTTATATAAATCTGCAAGATCTAAAACTTCATTTTCAGTAATATTTTTAAAAGCCTCTTTCCTTAAAATACCAGGACCATAGTCAATATATTTCATTTCAGGACTGATGTCTCTTTTATCATATTTAAGAATTTTTCCATCAGAATAAATGATATTACTTCTATCCCAGAGGTTTTCATTTTTATAAACTGTCATCAATCCTATTTTATCATGAGACAGAAAATAATCAAGAATTACTTTAAGAAATCCTTTATCTGTTCTCCCAGATAGCCGGCACCTATTACTAGTCTGGTAATACCTTACAGATGTTTTATAGATATTGTTCTGCTTCATCTGTTATCTTTCTTATAGCATGTATAAAATTAAAATCTCTGTTATCTTTTTATAGACTTGCTGTCCCGGTCAGGTTATGTGAATTGTTCTTCTCCTGTCAGATTATATTTCATTGTAAGCATCTTCACGTTCCGGTTCTTCAATCAGTCCCATTCTGCCGGTTCTATTACTTTTAGATAAAAGGAATCCTCCCAGTTTCGGGTTACGTTCATTCAGAGCAAGGTCATAAGGAGTTAACCTGGAATTATCCTGCAGGTCTACATCACAGCCCTGTGAGACCAGATATTCTGCTATTTCAATATTATTTGCAAGGTGTAGAGGAGTTTCTCCCATATTTGCATGTATATTAAGATGGGCACCTTTTGATATAAGAAGTTTTACCATTTTTATATCAGAGTTAGCGACTGCGTAATATAGAGGAGTCCATTTATGGCTGTCTTTGAGATTTACTGTAGCAGGCTCTTTACTGAGAGCGTGTCGGAAAAATCCTAGCCTACCGATAAAATTTCGTAAAATTCCTTTCTCACTTATTGGTTATTTTCTACTATTTAGACCTTTAATAAATATTACATTATTCATTTTTTGATAATTTTACAAATTATACTATTAA
>JBEHWO010000194.1:0-12348 GCA_040217695.1 Vulcanimicrobiota bacterium
CCAGGAGAACTATGAGAGGTTCTATTGCCCCGGTATTTCCTATCTCTCCCAGTGCTTTTGCCGCCATTTCTCGTCTGGCGGGATCTTCATCCTTTAATGCCTTTATAAGAGGCTCTACTGCACTGTCTCCAGCTTTTATCAGGGATTTTACGGCAGAATTCTGTCTTTCTTTATCGGCGGATGTTAGATTTTCTATGAGCCTGTCTGTTCTGTTACCGGGAAATAATAAATCTTTCAGAAGAATAAAAATCATGACAGCGATTATGGCGGAGCATATAAAGAGAATATGTTTATTTTTCAATGATCCTTTTAACATGTCAAAGAATTTATTGGTTTTTGTTTCTACAAGAGAATCAAATTTTTCTATATCACTTTTACTTAAAACCGGCTTTGTAACATATTCAATCAGAGGAATCTGCCTTTTAAAAGTAGATTTTAAGCGTTCTACTTCTTTTCTTACTTCTACTTCACTGACCCATCCGTATCCGCACTGACCGAGTGTTACAAGAAGTTTTTGAACATCTTCTTCATTGTTATGAAGGAATGTTTTTATATAGGGTCTTATACCTTCATCAGGAATTTGTTTGTCCGGAAACTCATAATTCCAGTCAAGTTCATAGCTTCTGATTGTTTCTTCACCTGCCGAGAGTACAAATCTGCCTTCAGATGTAATAAAAACGGATGAAACGGCACTCGTATGACCTTCCAGAATCTTTACTGTTTTTCCTTTCTCCAGATTCCATATAAGTAATTTACCGTCTTCACCGGCAGATATACAGAATCTTCCGTCACGAAGGAAGGATACTGATGTTACTGCTCCTCTGTGTTCTTTAAAGGTTTTTACGGCACATCCTTTCTCTAAATCCCACAGATACATGGTTCCGTCTCTGGAACCGGTGAGGACGTACCTGTCATCCCGGGAAACAGACATTGAAGTAACACTGTCATTATGACCTTTAAGAATTTTAACAACTGTCCCTTTCCTTATATTCCACAGGCGAATAGTTTTATCCGTACTGCCTGAAAGGAAAAATTCTCCGTCAGATGAAATACAGAGGCATGTGACACTCTCCGTATGACCTGTAAATATTTTCAGGCATTTTTCTCTGCCCCTTTCCCACAGACAGATTGTCTTATCCCAGCTTCCTGAGAGGGCATAATCTCCTGACGGGGAAATACAGACAGACGTCACTCCTGATTTATGACCTTCAAATACGTTAAGACAGATGCCGCTTTCAATAAACCACATACGTAATGTGTTGTCTTCGCTTCCCGACAGTGCAAAGGCTCCGTCTGAAGACAGGCATAGAGAAGAAACGGCTCTGCTGTGACCTTCAAAGGTTTTAACTATCTGCCCTTCCTCTCTGTCCCACATAATAATGGCTTTATCCTGGCTGCCGGAAAGAATAAATCTATCATTACCGGTCATGGATGTTACTTTGTTTTTATGGCCTTCAAAGCTTCTCAGAAACCATGCAGAATTAAGTTCCTGTCTTATACCTTTTACCGATGCTTTATATTTCAAATCAAGGGCAGGTTTTGCCCTGTCGTATCCCGGAAGATTACGCGCTCTGTCCGTAACCTGAATTACCTCTCTGTAAGAACCTTTTTTTAACAGTTCTTCACCTTCTTTTAAAAATTCATCGAATTTCACCGAGTCTTCAATGGCTTTAAGGGAACTCCGGGGCTGAACAATTATAAAAGCTCCCTGATTGCCCTGTTCCAGATTCCATAGATGAAGGGGGGTGTCTTCGGAAGACATGGTGGAAAATTTTCTGCTCCCTGTGAGAGCGAATTTCCCTGAAGGTGAGATAGATACGGAACTTATTCCTGTTGACATATCAATGGTTCTGATACATTGGCCTGTTTCTCTGAACCATATACGAACGGTTCTGTCTTCACTGCCTGAGAGAATAAATCTCCCGTCACGGGACATGGATAAGGAAGTAATGAAATTGCCATGTCCTCTGAATATATTAATACACTGTCCATTTTTCAAATCCCACAGGCGGATTGTATTGTCTTTAGTTCCCGTTTCACTCCCGCTTCCTGAAAGAGCAAAATTCCCGTCATATGAAATACATACGGTATTTACACAGTTTATATGACCTTCCATAGTTCTTACAGTTTTGCCTGATGCAGGATCCCATAGACGGACAGTTCTGTCCTTACTGCCTGAAAGCACATATGTTCCGTCCGGCGAAATACATACGGATTCGATTGAATCACTGTGACCGTCCAGTTCTTTTATAAGGTTTCCTGACTTTATGTCCCATATATAAATAATTTTATCTGTCCCGCCCGATATGGCAAGTGTTCCGTCTGAAGATATATTTACAGAATTTACAGGGCCCTTATGACCCTGAAAGGTTCTGATACAGTTTCCTGATTTCAGATCCCAGAGGCGAACCGTTCTGTCTCTGCTCCCTGACAGGCCCTTTGTTCCGTCAGAGGACATACTCACGGAAGTAACAAAATTGGTATGACCTTTTATGGTTTTTATACATGTACCATCGGAAAGATTCCACAGATTCAGTGTACCATCCTGGCTTCCGGAAAGTCCAGTCTTTTCATCGGAAGAAATACATACGGAATTTACCCATGTATGTCCTTTAATGAGTTTGACCTGTGTGGCGTTCTCACCCTGTTCAAGGGCTTTATGAAGGTCTTTTTCTATTTCCTTTCTATCCGCCTCTCCTGCTGCAGGCAAAACTTTTTTTAATAATGTCACTGCCTGAGAACTGTTACCTCTTTCCATTTGTATAAGAGATATGAGATGTATTATATGATCTCCGAAATTACTGTTTCCTGCCTCTTCCATTTGTTTTATTAATTCCACATCTGTTATCCTGCCGCTTCGCCACATCAATATGCCCCTGTTGTATAAAGATTGACCGTGAGAAGGTTCAATTTTCAGAGCTTCATTTAAAATGTTTTCTGCCTCCTGTTTTTTTCCGAGATCTATCATGGAAACAGCTCTGTTATTAAGACCGTCAGCCATAAGTCTTCCTTCCTGTGCTTTTTTACGGTCATAGGGTTTACCGGTGATAAATTCATAAATTCCGGCCAGTTCTGCCCTGGCATCTTCACAGTTTTTATAACGTTCTTCCGGTTTTTTCGCAAGACACTTTAAAATAAAGGCAGAAAGGTTTTCCGGTATGTTTTTATTAATATTACGGGGATGTTCAGGTTCCATGGTAAGATGTCTGGCTTTTAAAACATAGACAGGTTCATTACCTTCATCAAAAGGTCTTTTCAAGCAGCACATTTCGTAAAGCATTACGCCGAAGGAATATATATCACTCCATGGGCCTGAAGTTCCGCGACTCCACTGTTCAGGCGGCATATAGGCAGGTGTTCCTGCAGGATTTTCTATTCCGGTTTTTTCCCTGCTGTCGAAGCCTGCAAGGCCGGAGGCAATACCGAAATCTGTAATCTTCAGATCCCCTCCTGAAGTTAAAAGGCAGTTAAGAGGTTTTATATCTCTGTGTATAAGTCCTTTATTATGGGCAAAAATCAGCCCGTCCAGGCATTGAATCGAATAATCTAAAATTTCTTTCAATCCTTTATCTTTTTTGACTGATGCCAGGGTACCTCCGTCTATGTACTCAAGAAAAATTCTCGGCAGTCCTCCAAGATCCCGGACGTAATAACAGCTTACAATATTGGGATGAAGGCCGAGATTGACCCATCCCTGGCATTCTTTTATAAAGGATTTCTTATGTTCTTCATCGCTTACAAGATGACTGTGGAGGGTTTTTACTGCCAGATAACGGTTCCATCCCCTGTGATAAACCCTGTAGACCCTTCCGAATGCACCTTCTCCGAGTATTTCTTTAACCTCATAGAGGTCAAGAATGATATCGCCTCTGTTCCAGTCTTCTGTAATTTTTGCTTCTTCAATACAGAGTTTTTCACTGTTTATTCTGCTGTAAATGTAGCTTAATTCTGTGGATTTTTCTCTCTCATCAATAAAAGTATGGTCTTCTCCGTCTGATAGATGCCAGGTTTTTTCTTCCATATTTTTTATCTCCGTGAAGGGGAGATGTGAGCAGTGAATGGAGAATATCCTGTCCTGCTCACTGCTTCCCGGTAAAGGTATTGTAACGCATAACGCGCTACGCGTTACGCGTTACGTTACTTTTACTTTGTAAGTGTCTCAATCACTTTTATCATAACAAGCCTTGAAAGAGGAGCGTCTTCTCTATCAAGTGCTTCCTGAATGGCAGGAACCCTTTCTTTCATTGAAAGTTCTTCCATACAGAGTGCAGCAAGAGCTCTTACAAAACTATCATCATTCTTTAAATATCCTGTTAAAAGATTCTCATAATCTTTATTGCCGAATTTAATCATACCGTAAACAGAAGCCACTTTTTCATAGTCTGTACCGGAACTCTGTTCATAAATATCCTTCAATCTTCCTTTTATATGTTCAGAACCGATATCTGACAGAGCAATGATTGATGATGCTTTTACAAGGGTATCCGTCGAGTCAAGTGCTCCGGTTAATTCTTCTTCTGCTTCACTGTATTCTGTTCTGCCCAGAGCTATTCCTGAAAAAGCCTTTGCCCATGAATCCGTTTCTCCTTTATATTTTTCCAGAACTTCTGCCGATTTGCTCCTGTCTTTAAGTATCATCAGCGAAAAAGCTGCTGTTCCTCTGACAAAAGGATCTTCATCGCCTAAAGACTTGAGAAGAACTGAAGAGCTGTTTTTATCAATATAGCCCATACATATTGCAGATGCTGCTCTTATATTTCCGCTTCCATCATTCATAAAAGAAGCTATTTGTTTAAAAGACTGTTCGTCATTCATAGATGTGAGGGATATAATAGCGGCAACCTTCACATTCTCATCACTGTCATCAAGAGCTTTACGTAATGCGGGAATTACCTTCTCTCCTCCTGTACAGGAAAGGCTGTATATTGCTATTTCCCTTATAGAAGGCTCGCCATTCTGTGAGAGTTTTAACAGTGTGTCCGTAGAAGCTTCTGATTTTAAAAATCCCATGGCTGTTACAAGATAATATAATATATCTTTATTTGTTTCGTCTTTAAAGAGTGTTAACAATGGCTCCACTGCTCTTTTATCACCTGTATATCCAAGGGCATAAATCATGGCAGATTTACATGTCTGTTCCTTTTCATTCTCAAGTGCTTTAATAAGAGGTTCCACTGAATCTTTTGATTTGAAACAGGCAATTGACCATGCAGCAGTCTCTCTTACATAAGGACTGCTGTCTTCAAGTGCTTTTATCAATACAGGTATGGCTCTTTCGTCTCTTATATATCCCAGGGATGAAAGGACTGTGCTCCTTACTGAATCTTCTCTGTCCTTTGCAAGCTCTATCAGTGGTTCCACTGCTTCTTTACATTTTAAATTACCAAGAGTTGATGCAGCATAAATACGAATATCAATATTACTGTCTTTTAACGATTTTATAAGAGGTTCTGTTGCTTTTTCTCCGCCTGTCATACCGAGAGAAGATATGGCACTCTGTCTTACACTTAAATCACTGTCATCCATGGCAGCAATAAGAGCATTAACCACATCATCACCTTTATAATTTCCAAGGGCACAGGCAGCTGCATTCCTTACACCGGGATCGCCGTCTTTTAAAGCTTTTATAACAGGTTCTTTTGCTTCATCTATGACAGAACCTCCTATGGCATAGATTACTGACTGTCTTACCGAAGGATTTGTGTCATTTATAAGTGAAAGAAGAATCGATATTTCCTCTTTATCATTAATTTTTTCCGCAGATGCTGCTCTTCTGTTTGCCAGTAATGTTCCAAGGGCAGTTGCCGCAGCAGCTTTTACATCTCCGTTCTGAGATTTTAACAGAGACATAAGAGGTTTTATTGCCCTGTTATCGCCAAGATTTTGCAGGGCATATATGGCGGATATCTGCAGATCTCTGTCATTTATGCTGGCTATAATGGCATCATATACTTCCTGGCCCTTGAAGTATGACAGATAATTCAAAATTGTGGCCTTTACATTTGTACTGCTATCTTCTTTCAATGCTTTGAGCATCGGTTTTACTGCTTCCTTATCCTGGAGATTTCCCAGTGATGTGGCGGCAGCCGAACGAACCGATTCGTCGCCATCGTTAAGAAGTAATTTAATCAACAGAGGTACACCTTCTTTTATCTGTCTGTCTCCGATACTGTATGAAACAGTAGAACGAACTGTACCTGAAGTGTCAGATAAAGCTTCCATAAGAGCTTTACCGATAGAACCATCCCTGTCTTCCTGCCAGTAGCCGAGACTGGATGCGGCTACAGAGCGGACATTACTGCTTTTATCTTCTTTGAGAGCCTTCAGAAGGGCTGCTTTTGCTTTTTCTCCTCCTGTGCTGCCGAGTGAGCCTGCAGAGTTAGATCGGACATTTTCATCACTGTCTTTCATTAAAAGATCCATACATTTTGCAATAACCTCTTCATCCGTGTAATTCCTCAGAGAAGATACACAGGCAGATCTCACTGAAGGGTCTGTATCGGATGTACCTGACAGAAGCAATCCTCTTACTGTATCGTTACCTGTATAAGAGCCAAGGGTATATGCTGCAGCAATACGAACTGAAGGGCTTTTATCTTTCATACTGTCTGACAGTACCTCCAGAACTCCTTTTTCCGCCGTAAAAGCTGCCAGGGTTGAAGCAACTGATGCGCGAATATTTTCATCTGTGTCTTTCATTAAGTCCAGTAAAACAGGAACTGTGCCGGAAGATCTGTTGGAAAGGGAATTCACTGAAGCATATCTCACATTGGTATCACTGTCTTTCAGTGATTTTATCAGTGCATCTTCAACGTCCTGACCTGTATAATAATATAACGTTGATGCAGCAGCACTTCTTACTGTTCCTTCTTTATCGTTTAACAGCAGATTTATGATAGGTTTTACTGCTTTCTCATCATTTAAAGAAGCAAAATAGTATACGGCATTAGTTCTTACATCACTGTTAGAATCTTTAAACATATTCAATAAGGGCTCAACCGGTTTCCTGCTTCCTGTTGCCGAAAGAGTTGAAAGGGAGGAAACTGCGGCAATTCTTACATCACTTTCCCTGTCATCAAGTATCTTAAGGAGAGCATCTATAACACGGTCTTCGTTGTAATTTGCCAGGGATGTGACAGAGGCAACACGAACTGAACTGTCCTTATCTTTCAGATTGTTCAGTAAACTGTCTACGGTTGAAGGATCCTGGAGATAGCCCAGCGCATAAATAGCTGTAACCTTTACTTCAGGAACAGTTTCTTTTTTTATTAATTCCACAAGAGCAGGTGCAGATGCAGGGTATTTCATATAGCCGAGAGAAGTGGCAGCACTGTATCTTATACTGCTATCCTGCTCTTTAAGAGCTTTTATAAGAACTTCCATAACTTTTTCCGATGGGAAAGCATAGAGAGAAGATGCAGCAGCACTTTTTACATCTATTGATTTATCCGAGACAAGACATTCTATAATCCTGTCTGCTATATTATTTTCTTTAAAATAGGCCAGAGAAGTTATGGCTGCTATTCTTACATCACTTTCACTGTCTTTAAGGGCATCAAGTAACGGATCGACTGCTTTTGCGTTATACCTGTAGCTCAATGCATAGGCAGCTGAAGAACGTACGGCTGTGTCTTTATCATTCTTCAGAATTTTTATGATTGCATCCAGAGCTGCCAGGTCTTCCATATAGCCAAGAACACTTACGGCAGCAGTCCTTATCTCCATATCGGATGATTCGAGCAGTTTTATTATTTCAGGTGTGGCTTCTGCCGGCTTTATAGATCCGAGAGCATTTATAGAGGCAAGAACAACAGTTTTTTCTTTGTCCTGAAGAAGTTTTATGAGAGGTTCCGAAGCTCTGGCATCTCCTGTGTAACCCAGAATCGTGGCAGCAGAACTTCTTACTGTAATGTTTTCATTCTTTAAAGCTTCCAGAAGAGCAGGCACAGCTTCGCTGCCCATATAGGTGAGCTTATCCATGGCTTCCTGCTTTATATTTGCATCAGAACTACCGAGATTCTTGATCAATGTTCCCGTATCTTCGGAAGCGAACGCTGTAGCAGCTACTATGAGGAAAAATAATAAGAGTGATATTAATTGTTTATACATATACCTCATCCTTTCTTTAAAACAAATTATAGCAGTTCTTTGTAATATCCGGGAGAAAAATGCTACTATGAATTATTATATTCTTTTAAAGAAATAAATATCCTTTAATTATCGTGACGCGTAACGCGTAACGCGTGACGGGAGTATTACGTTGTTTTTTAGTGCTGCCAGTGGCAATTGTTACCCGGGTGAGCATAAATAATACATAACTGCTCTCGTGACGCGTTACGCGTCACGAGAGCAAGGCCTTTATTACATGCTTATGCTCAGGTCAATATCTATGCAAAGGACTATAATAAAACTAAAACTGACGGAGAAAAGGTATTAATCAAAGGAGCATCTGTCAGGGGATATTATAACCGGCGGGATCTTATCACGCGTCACGCGTTACGCGTTACGCGTTACGATTTATTTAATAATTATCTGTTCTATTTCATTAAAATGAGTAAGTGCTATTTCCACAAGAGGTCCTCCCAGAGTACCTGCCATGTCCAGATCATTACCCGGTTCAAAAATCATCTTTTTATTCATATATTTCACCTCTTTAATTTTGAAAAAGCTATATTAATATAAATTATACCTTTTTGTCAATAGGAAAAATAAAAAAGAGGCAGATTTTTTATCTACCTCTTTATTTCAAAAAATCTGACTCACATATTAAGTGCTTAACTCGGTATTGTAATAGTCTGCGGCAACTCCGGCAAGAGGACCTCCTATGGCTGATATTACAGAAGATTCTACTGTATTTATAGCTTTTAAATTCTTCATCTCTCCTGCTTCTCCCGCTTTTTCAAGAGAAATATCGCCTATTTTCTTCTGGAGTTCTGCAAGCTGTTTCTTCAGCTTTCCTATATTATCCTCTGCCGAGATCATTACCTGATCTTTGGGCGTTTCAGGGCCATCTTTTTTCTTTACTGTAATCTGAGGAGATAATATAATTTTTTTCTCGTCTCCTATACGCATATATGTAATCCTCCCGGGAAATTTATTCATTTAGTACTGTAAGAAAAATAACTCTGGCACATTATAGAACGATTAATAACCTCGCGTCACGCGTTACGCGTTACGCGTCACGAGAAGTGTATATTTATTATTTATGCTTATCCTATTACCATGTATTAAACTATGAAATCCCTTTACTGTAAAGTGGTTTTTTGTAAACAAATTGTTAACATTTAAAGTTTTAATCTCTTCAGCCTTAAACTGTTTGTAACGACACTTACACTGCTGAAAGCCATGGCACATGCCGCTGCCATGGGGTGAAGTTCTCCTATTACGCCCGGGAGAAAGGAATGAAAAAGTCCTGCTGCGAGAGGGATAAGTATTATATTATAAAAAAATGCCCAGAAAAGATTTTGCTTTATAATACTCATTGTAGCTTTACTCAATACTATGGCCTGAGGAACTGAACGTAAATCTCCTCTCATAAGAGTAATATCTGCTGTTTCCATTGCCACGTCTGTTCCTGTACCCATTGCTATCCCGACGTCTGCCTGAGCAAGAGCAGGAGCGTCATTTATACCGTCTCCTACCATGCCAACTTTACCTTCTTTCTGAAGTTTTTTGATTTCCTCTGCCTTCTGCTCGGGCAGCAATTCCGCAATTATACTGTTTATTCCAACCTCTTCTCCCGCAGCTCTGGCTGAAAAGCGGCTGTCACCTGTTATCATTACAGTCTTTATGTTAAGGCTGTGCAGTCTCTCTATTGCATATCCGGCTCCTTCTTTAACAGTATCTGATAGTAAAATAATACCTGCAGGATTACCGTCAATGGATATGTATATGAGTGTTCCGCCCTTTTTCTGTAAATTTCTTATGTCGTCAGCCAGTTCATCAAAATTAATGTTCTCTTCTTTCATAAATGTGGCAGTACCTGCCAGAATACGTTTACCTTCTACTTCCGATATTATGCCTTTCCCGGGTATTGCTTCAAATATGTCGGGGGCGGATATATTGAGGCATCTTTTCATACCTTCCGCCACGATTGCTTCACCGAGAGGGTGCTCACTCCCTTTTTCAGCAGAAGCTGCAAACCGTAATAATTCATCACAGTCATTTATCCGTTTTCTATCAATCCTGATATCTGTTACCACAGGGTTCCCTTCTGTAATAGTCCCTGTTTTATCCAGAACTATTGTATCCAGTTTGTGGGTTTTTTCCAGAGCCTCACTGTTTTTGAATAATATGCCGTATTCTGCGCCTTTCCCTGTACCGACTATAATAGCTGCAGGCGTGGCAAGACCGAGAGCGCATGGACAGGCAATTACCAGAACTGCCACCATTCTGACCATGGCACGGGGAAAACCTGCACCGGCAGCAAACCAGCACAGGAAAGTAATCATGGCAGCTGAAATCACAAAGGGGACAAAAATACCTGACACTCTGTCGGCAATCCTCTGTATCGGTGCTTTACTGCCCTGGGCCCGGTATACCAGTTGTATAATCTGTGAAAGCACCATGTCTTTCCCCACTTTTGTGGCTTTTATTTTCAGTAATCCCTGTTTGTTTAGAGTAGCACCTGTAACCTCATTACCGGTCTTTTTATCAGCCAGTATGCTTTCTCCTGTAATCATACTTTCGTCTACAGAGGAAAAACCTTCTAAAACAACTCCGTCGACAGGTATTTTTTCTCCCGGTCTTACAATGAGGATATCATTTATTTTAACATCTTCTACCGGTATGTCTGTTTCCCGGCCATTATATAGAATTTTTGCGGTTTTCGGCTGTAATCGTATGAGCTTTTTTATGGCATCTCCTGTCCTGGCTTTAGCCCTGTTTTCCAGCATTTTCCCGAGCTGTATCATGGTTATAATAACAGCCCCTGTTTCAAAGTATATATGATGATCTGAAATGTTTTTCCATGCCAGGATAGTAACACTGTAAAAGAAAGCTGTGAGAGTTCCCATTGATACAAGAACATCCATGCCGGCAGAAGCATTTTTTATAGATTTCCAGGCACCTCTGTAGAAATCAAGACCTGTATAAAATTGAACCGGTAAAGCAAGTACCATCATAATCCATAAGATTGACAGATTGTTAGCCCATGTACCCATAATCCCCATATCTCTTGCCATAGACAATAAAAAAAGAGGTACCGTAAAAGAAAGGCTTATGAGGAATTTTTTCATGTCACTTTTGTCTGACCCCTGTGAAACTTCTGCCATTGTAACCCCGGCGGCACCAAATCCGGCCTGCTCTATTGATGCTATAAGAGTTTTTTTGTTTACAACAGAGGATATATATTCTACTGTGGCCTGTGCAGAAGCAAAATTTACGGAAGCAGATAAAATGCCGGGAATGTTATTTCTCAGGATTCTTTCAACAGCAGCAGCACAGCTCGAGCATTTCATGCCTGTAATGGTTAATTCTACTTTATCCGAAGGCACGTTATACCCCAGGGTTTTGATTTGTTTTATAATCTCTTTTTCTCCTGTAGAAGAAGAATCAAAAGTGAAAGAACCCTCTTCTTTTGCATAACTTATACTTACTTCCATTATGCCGGCAAGTGTCTTCATGTTTTTTTCTATAGTATTTGCACAATTTATACAGTGCATCCCTGTAACAGGAATGGTGATCTGTTTTTTCTTCATAATTACTGACCTGAGCATAAGCTTGTAATAAAATCGTTCATACCGTCACTCGTTACGAGAGCTTATATGTATTGTTTATGCTCACCTCCATAAAATGTCATGAAATACTTCTTATATACACTTAAAGTTCCTTCTTTGGGCGGAATAAAATGCATCAGGAACGAAAATTTATTACAGTGTATTTTATAACTCAGTAATGTAACAGATAAATTAGTAACCAGAATTTTATATATCGTGACGCGTCACGCGTTACGCGTCACGGGTTTAATCGCGCATCACGCATCACGCATTACGCATTACGAGGTCATTATTTATGGATAAAACTAACTATAATTTTCTCTTTCCTCGCGTCACGCGTCACGAGATCTTTTATATATTATTTATGCCAGCTCCGATAAAAGAAAACCTGTGTTTATAAGGTTCGGTACCCGTATTTTTACCGGTTGCTGTTTGCCGATAACTTGACTGACGGTATTTTTTTAACTATAATATATGTTATGAGACTAAATATAAAGAGAGATAAGGGATTATAATCTTCTGAAAAATTGCAGTTTTGCAATTTTATCTTTAATATTCCTTTCATGTTTCCTCCTTTTATCTCTCAACATAAGGTGTGATTATGTCATCGGTAAAGATTTTAGTTGTTGAA
>JBEHWO010000195.1:0-12297 GCA_040217695.1 Vulcanimicrobiota bacterium
TTCCCCGCTTTGACCATTATCATGACTTTCCGGGGTTTATCCAGCATATTCACAAGCTCTTCTATGGAAAAAGCAGGTTTTATATGTTTCCCGGCGGCTCTGTTTTTCATGAATTCCTCTGTTTTTGAAGAGGTTCTGTTATAGACTGCCACAGAATAACCGCGGCTTTCCATATTTAATACGAGATTCTGTCCCATTACTGCAAGACCGATAAGACCGATATTCATTATGATCACCTCATTATTAAGAAGAAGTGAAACGTGAGTAATGAGTAGTGAATGGTGAGTAATTTCCTGTTCTTTTCACTTTTCACTTTTCACTCTAATTAATTTCTAATTCTGTATTTTTTCAGAAATTCAACACAGGAGAATGAAAATCCTGTTTCATAATACATATTGCACTTAATGAAAAAATATGTTATCATTACATTAAGAATGTAATCATGGAGGTAGATTTTTTATGATTCGAACACAGATTCAATTAACTGAAGAACAGTCTCAGGCTTTAAAAGACATGTCTGTGAGAAAGCAGGAGTCTATTTCAGAACTTATAAGAAAAGCTGTAGATATGTTGCTTCAGTCCAGCCCTGATATTACTGTTGAAGAGAAGAGACAGAGGGCAATCGCTGCGACAGGCACTCTCAGGAGCGGCATAAAAGATTTAGCTGTAAACCATGATAAATATTTAGCCGGGGGGTATGGGCAATGATTTTTATTGATACTTCGGCTTTTATTTCTATTTTAGATATGGATGATGATAATCATGAAAGAGCAGGCAAACTCTGGAAAGACCTTGTTTTGTCCGGTGAATGTTTGATATGTACCAATTATATACTTGTTGAAACTATTTCATTGCTTCAGAGCCGTTTCGGCATAAAAGGAGTCAGGAATTTCCAGGGCAATATTGTACCCATTATGGTTATTGAATGGGTCGATTCCTTTACCCATGAACTGGCAACAACAGGATTGCTTTCTGCCAATAGAAAAGAGCTGAGTCTTGTAGACTGTATAAGTTTTATTGTAATGAGAAAACTCTCCATTACATCGGCTTTTGCCTTTGATCATCATTTTAAGGAACAGGGATTTTTCTCTGTTGTTGATTGAGATATGAAATATAAAGAATGTCCTTTCTGTAATCACAGGGAAGAAGAAGCAGTTTTAAAAAATGACCTTTCTTTTGCAAGATTTGATAAATATCCTGTAAGTAAAGGTCATTTACTTGTTATGCCATGGAGGCATTTCGAGAATTATTTTGATGCCACAACGGAAGAAAAGATTGCCATTATAAAGCTTATAGATGAAGCAAAGATTTTGCTGGATGAAAAATTCAGACCCGATGGTTATAACATAGGTGTAAATGTCGGTATTCCGGCAGGGCAGAGTGTTATGCATCTCCATGTTCATGTCATTCCCCGCTATAAAGGGGATATGGAAAATCCTAAAGGCGGCGTAAGGGGAGTTCTCCCCGGAAAAAGGGTTTATTGAGTTTTAGATAATGGTTAAAACCTGAAGCAGGAAAAGAAGGAGAATTATCATATGGAAAAAATGAACATTTCTAATAATAGCTTTATTTATCCTATGCCTGTGGTTGTAGTCGGAGCAGTAGTGGAAGGAAAGATAAATTACATGGCTGTAGGATGGGTTACAAGAGTAAATATAAGCCCTCCTATGGTCGGATTTGGCTCACACAAATCCCATTATACCAATAAAGGTATTTACGAGTATAAAGAATTCAGTATCAGTATTCCGTCTCTGGACCTTATAAAAGAAGTGGACTATTCCGGCATTGCATCAGGTGCCAGAATAGACAAGTCGGAATTATTCGAGTCTTTCTACGGAGAATTAAAATATGCCCCTATGATTAAAAACTGTCCTGTTACTATGGAATGTAAGCTCAGCCAGGTAGTGGAACTTCCCTCCCATGAATTTTTTATAGGAGAAATTGTCGGTGCTTATACGGAAGAAAGATATATGACAGACGGAAAGCCTGATATAAAGAAAATAAATCCTTTTATTCTCACTATGCCTGATAATCATTACTGGTCCATAGGAGAAATGGCAGGGAAAGCATGGAGCATCGGAAAACAGTGAAAACTGTTAATATTTGATGGAGAAAGATATTAAAGGGTTGTAAAAAAATAACCATATCATATTTATAATCGTGACTCGTGACGCCAGGACAATAACCATAATTTACCGGAGTTATTTTCTTACAGTCCCTGAGCAGAGCGCTGATAACATACATGGAGAAAGAAATAATGAGAGATGAGGGAAAAACAAAAGAAGAACTTATAAATGAACTGAAAGATTTACGTCTTAGAAATGCCGGCCTTTCAGCAGACAATGAAAAACTCGGAGAAGAAATCATCGAACTCAGACAGGCGAAAGATATGTTGCTGGCAAATGATCAACAGTTGCGTGCCATTATTGATAATGCCGAAGAGGTTATTTATACGCTCTCATGGACCGGCGAGTTTATCTTCGTTTCTCCTGCATGGACTCATATTATAGGTCATCCTGTAAATGAAGTCATTGGCAAAAAATTCGCTCCTTTTGTCCATCCTGACGATGTGGAAACATGTTATAATTTCCTCCGCCTTGTATATACTACCGGCCTGCCTCAGAGAGGTGTGGAATACCGTGTGAAAACTACCGGAGGTGACTGGGTATGGTTTACCTCTGCAGGTACCGCCATTAAAGATGACTGCGGCAACTTTCTCTATTATATGGGGGTTGCCCTGAATATAACTGAACATAAAAGAATTGAAGAAGAACTGACCTTCAGAAATCTCATTCTATCTACCCAGCAGGAAACTGCTATAGATGGAATTCTCGTTGTCGGCAAAGAAGCCAATATTCTTTCATATAATCAGAAATTTGCTTCCATGTGGGGTATTTCCGAAGAGATTCTTACCAGAAAATCAGATGAACTTGCCCTGAATGCAGTTCTTGATAAATTAACTGCTCCGGAGCAATTTCTGTCAGAAGTGAACTATCTTTATGAACATACGGAAGAAACCAGTTTTGATGAGATTTTACTGAAAGACGGACGAATTTTTGAGCGTTATTCGGCACCTATGATAGGCTCTGACGGCATATACAGGGGAAGAGTCTGGTATTTTCGAGATATTACGGAACGAAGGCGTGTCGAAATGGAACTTCAGAAAGAGTCATCAACACTGCGGGACTTCATAGAACTCAACCCTTATTCCATACAGCTACTCAACAGAAACGGATTTACCATAAAAGCCAACAGATCTCTTATAGAGTTATTCGGTGCCGTACCTCCTGCCGATTATACAGTCTTCGATGATCCTGTAATCCTTAATAAGGGACTGCAGAAGGATTTATACCGCGTTCTTGAAGGTGAAATTGTCTACTTCCCGGAATTTCATTATAATGTCCGTCAACTCGGCCCGGATTTCCCTGATACGCCTCTGTGGATTCGTGTGATTGCCTTCCCCATATTCGGACAGGACGGGAAAGTGGAGAATTTTGCATTGATGCATGAAAATGTTACTGAACGTAAACTGGCAGAGGAGAGATTACGCCTTTTTCAGGAATCTGTTGAAAGTTCATTTGATGCTATAGGCATGTCAACTCCTGACGGAAAACATTTTTACCAGAACAGAGCATTTTCTGATTTGTTTGGTCATATTAACGAAAATTCACCTGTCTCTGTTTATGTGGATGAACATACAGGTAAAGAAGTATTCGATACTATTATGGCGGGAGGAAAGTGGTCAGGGGAAGTTGAAATGTATTCAAAGGACAGGAGCATATTAAATATTTTTTTACGGGCCTACGCAAGTAAAGATGCCGAAGGGCATGTAACCAATCTTGTAGGTATTCACAGTGATATTACACAGCATAAGAAGGTTGAGAAAGAGCGTCACAATATGGAATTACAGCTTCTGCAGGCCCAGAAAATGGAATCTATCGGCCGTCTGGCCGGTGGTCTGGCTCATGATTTCAACAATATGCTCATGGTAATTTTCTTCCACATAGGAGAGGCTCTGGCTCAGATTTCTCTGGATAATCCTGTATATAAAGATCTGGACGCAATCAATAATGCATCCAGACGATCTGCCAATCTTATAAGGCAACTGCTGGCATTTGCCCGTCAGCAGACCGTCAGTCCCAGGGTGATAGACCTGAATGAGATAGTTGAGGATATGTTCAGGATGCTGCGCCGCCTTATAGGAGAGGATATTGAACTTCAGTGGAAATCTTCCGAAGGGCTGTGGTACGTGAAAATGGATCCGTCCCAGATAGACCAGATCCTTGCCAATCTCTGTGTTAATGCCCGTGATTCTATTTCTGATACAGGCAGAATTACTATCGAAACAGGAAATATTACTTTTGATGATACTTATTGTTCCCTTCATACCGACTATATACCGGGTGATTATGTAATGCTTGCCGTAAGCGACAGCGGAGCCGGAATGGAAAAGCATGTAGTGGAACACATATTCGAACCATTTTTTACCACCAAGGAAATAGGAAAAGGTACAGGCCTGGGACTGGCCACGGTATACGGTATAGTCATACAGAACAATGGTTTCATACATGTTGATAGCGAGCCTGGTAAAGGAACAATTTTCAATATATATCTGCCACGCTTTTCGGAAGAACTTATGAAAACATCTGACATAAAGGCGACAGAAGGCGGGCACAGGGGAGGAGAAACAGTACTCCTGGTAGAAGATGAACTGTCAGTAATGAATGTCAGCAGAATTATTCTTGAAAGTATGGGATATAAGGTGATTGCTGCAAATACACCGGAACAGGCAATAAATATGGCCAGAGAACACAGAGGAGAGATTCACCTCATTCTTACAGATGTAGTTATGCCGGGCATGAATGGCCGTGAACTGGCAAAAAAAATAAAAGCCCTGTATCCGACTGTTAAACAACTGTTTATGTCGGGATATACGGCTGATATAATAGCAGACCATGGTGTACTGGATGAAGGAATATACTTCATAGAGAAACCTTTCACGAAGGATGAACTGGTAGATATAGTGAAAATAGTAATGGAATGTTAATAGAAATGAGTCGTGATCTGTCTTTTTCTGATAAAAATTCAAATGACATAACACTTCTTTATACATCGGGAACTGTTACCGGAGAAAAATCCGGCTCCGGCAAAAAAATTGCAGAGTGGAAACCCGGTGATGTAATAATGGAACTCTATGAAGTTAAAGAACTTCTCGGAGCCGGTACATATGGTTCTGTTTACAGGGTTTATCACAGAACATGGCAGACTGATCTTGCCGTTAAATCCCTTCACCATGAATTTTCACAGAGAGACCATTATAAAAAAATTTTTCTGAAAGAATGTGAAGAATGGGTAAAGCTTGGCCTTCATCCGAATATTATATCATGTCATTATGTACGTAACATGGGCGGTGTGCCCCTTATATTTCTTGAATGTGCGGAAGGGGGAAGCCTTTCTTCGTGCATTCATAAAATTAAAGATTTCAGGGAGATTATTTCTCTTTCTATTCAGTGCTTTACGGGACTGTCCTTTGCTCACAGAAAAGGGCTTGTTCACCGTGATATAAAACCTGCAAACTGCCTCCTTTCAGATGGTCAACTGAAGATTACTGATTTCGGTATCGCCTGCACTCTGTTTTCTTCAGGGGAAGAAATTTCCGCCGCAGGAACCCCTGCCTATATGCCTCCCGAACAGTGGGATGTGTCTTACGGTGATACAGGCCCGTGGAGTGATATATATTCAGCCGGTATCATGATGTATGAAATGTGCTGTAAATGCCGTCCCTTTGACAGGGGAGTGGAACATTCGGGAGTCCTTAAATTACGTCATATTTCTGCCCCTCCTCCTCATCCGTCGGAATTTAACGGAGAAATCCCTTCCTCTCTTTCCGATTTTATACTGAAGTGTCTTGAAAAATCACCTCGCAATCGCTTTTCTTCCTGCGATGAAGCAATAAAGAGACTTTCTGATATATATGAAGAATTAGCAGGTGGAAAATATTCCTCTCCTGCGACAGATGAAATAAAACTCATGGCAGACAGTCTTAATAACAGGGCCGTTTCACTCATGGATCTGGCCATGAAAAAAGAAGCTGCCTCTATCTGGGAAGAAGCTCTTTCTTTAAATCCTCTCCATGTTCAGTCTGTCTATAACAGAGGGCTTGTAAGATGGAGGGAAGGAGAAATCGACGATCTGCAGTTACTTGATGAAATTTCCCTTCTTTCTGCCGAACATGAATTGTATTATCTTTCCGGGCTCATTCATCTGGAAAGGGATGATCCTGTATCTGCTCTGGAATTTTTTAAGAAGATTCGTGAACCATATGAGAGTGAGCTTCAAAAATCAATGGCTTATGCAGAAAAAAGATCTGAGAAATGCAGTTCTCTTATTAAAAAGATTTTTAATAACGGTTATCAACCTGTGGAAAGTCTTTCTTTCAGCTGTGATAACAGATGGGCCTTCGGCACAGGTATGGATTATCTTAAAATCCATATACCGTCCGGGGAAATCCAGGAAAGAGTCAGAGGAAGTGGTATCGTATCTGCCCTGACAGACAGATACGGGAACACAGGTCTTACTGCCTATGCGAACGGTATTATGAACCTTACCGATATGTTTACAGGAAAAGAAATAAAAACGTTAAAAGCTCCGTGGACTCTTAAATTATCATATATAAATTCCGATGGATCTCTTGTTGTAGCAATCGACATATGCAATTATATTTATGTGTGGAATATTTCCACGGAACAGATGTTAAAAAAAATCGAAGGCATTAAAGAACAGATCCTCGCAGTTCATATTACCCCTGATAACAAATATCTTATTTATGGAACAGAAGAAGGGACATTTACCGTTATAGAAATGTCCGCCTTTGATATTATCAAAAAATTTCACTTTGAAAATTCATTCCATTCCATCAGTTTCAGCGGTGACGGCCATAAAGCCCTTTTAATGGATTACAGAGCAAACGTCCTGTTTATAGATGTCTTTTCCGGAACATGTTTGAGAAGTTTTAAATCCGTTGAATTCTTTAAAAGAACTATAAGGCAGATAATCCCGTCTTCCGTAAGCCTGAATTATGACGGTTCCCTTGCAGTAATGCCGGGAAACAGTGTAAAATTAGTGAAAACTTCTACGGGAAAATGTCTGCGTTCCTTTCAGGGACATAATCAGAAGGTCTATTCGACTGTTATAGACCGGGACGGAACACTTATCGTTTCGGGAGATGAAATGGGCCAGATAAAGGTCTGGAAGATTTCTGATTTTAAATATATTGCACCCTTCAGACTCTCAACAATCAAAACTGCAGAAGAGACGGGAGAAATTCAGTCGGAATATGCCAGACTTGTTGAAAAAGCTTCTGCTGCAGTAGAAAATAAAGAATTTAAAGAAGCAATCTCTCTGTTAAATAGAGCAAGAGCACTGCCCGGGTATGAACAGTCTCCCGATGGTCTCGGATTATGGGCTCATTTAACTGGAATCTGTAAAAAAATATCTCTGCGAAATATCTGGATAGAAAAAACTTTTACCGTCCCGGAGGATATGATTTATGGTGTTTATATAATTGATAATAATTTTATTGTTCTGGCATCGTCAAAAAATATACCCGCCCTGTGGGATGTCCTGAAAGGTGAAAGAATAAAAATATTTGAAGGTAATTACGGAGAAATAATCTGTGCTTCCTTAAATCCTGAAGGTACATTTCTTATAGCCGGTTACAGAGACGGCACAGTAAGACTTTTCGATGTTTCTACAGCAAAAAACATCAAAACCTTTGAGGGGCACAGGAAAAAGATTGATTTTTTATCCATGAACGATATAATTGTTTCTTATTCTTATAATGATTTAAAAATATGGCATATGGACGGAACAATTATTAAAAACCATTATGCGGAAAATCTCAGGTGTCTTTCTCCGATTAGAGACAGGAAAGTTCTTTTCTCCTGCGGTAATGATATAAGAGTCTGTCACAACGGTAATTTTATCAGAATCCTGGAAGGATCTTCAAAAAGTGTTCTGTCTATGTCTTTTGCCGGCAATTCTCGATTTGCTCTTTCAGGTGGCAGTGAACTCATATTATGGGATCTTTTGTCGGGTAAATCCGTAAGAATAATCGACGGAGAAGAAGGAGAAATAAAAAATGTTTCTTTGAGTTTTGACGGACGGTTTGCAGTATCGGGAAAGTCTCATCACTTTGACAGGAACAAAAAATCTCTTAAATTATGGGATCTTTCTGCAGGTGTGTCAATAAAAACAATGGAAACAGAACATGACTATAGATCCATTCAATTAAGTCGTGACGGAAATTTCCTCGTGACTGCCGACAGCGAGAGAACGATAAAACTCTGGAGACTGGACTGGGAATTGCAGGAAAGTGATATGAGAGACCGGCATGAAACGTCAGAGTCTCTTATAGAAAATTTCCCTGACCTTCAGCCTATAAACTATCATGATCTTCCGGTGACGATGAAGAACGAAAAGTTACTCTCCCGTCACGCGTCACGCGTTACGCGTCACGATTCTCATATATATTTAACAGGCTCTTTTAAAGTGCCCGGAGATATGATATATACGGCATATATGAGTAATGACGGGAAACTGGCTCTTTCCGCAGGCGGTTATGTAATTCTCTGGAATATGGAAGACGGGAGAGCTCTTATGAAATCTTCTCCCTATACGGGGGCTGTGAGAAGTGTTTATCTGTCTTATGATAATAAACTCATTGTGGCCGGCTATGAAGATGGCAAAATAAGGTTCTGGAATGAGTCCGGCGAATGTCTTAATGTTCTGGAAGGACATACGGGAAGGGTTTCATCTCTTTCTATAACAGGAGATATGATAGTTTCTGCCGGCATTGACAGAACTATAAAAATCTGGCATATAGCTTCTGCCACTCTGATTAAGACACTTGAAGGTCACAGTGATGAAATATGGAATTTAGTTGTTAACGGAGATAATATTTATTCCGGAAGCAGGGATAAAACTATAAAACTGTGGGATCTGACCGGCGGGAACTGTGTGAGAACTTTTGAAGGTCATGATGATTCAATCAGGCATATATCTGTCAGTTCTGACGAAAAATTTCTCCTCTCTTCTTCTATGGACGGAGTTTCTAAACTGTGGAATATTTCTTCAGGGGAGATAGTAAAAAATCTTGAACCATGCGGCAGAGCTATTCTGACCGGTGACGGCAGACAGATATTCTATATATCAGGCGATTCTCTCTGTCTTTATGATATAGCTTCAGATACATCCGAAAAACTTGAGATCTTTCATAAAGGGCTTAATTTTATGCAGATTACTCCAGATTCTTCTTTTATGTTAACCTCCGATATGTCAGGACATATTAAAAGATGGAATATTGTTTGGGAGCTTTATTGACCTGACCGTAAGCATGTAATAAAAGTCTTCTTCCCGTCACGCGTTACGCGTCACGCGTCACGAGAATATTATTTATGCTCACCTCAGTAAATGGCCGCCTATGGGGGAGTCGAACCAGGGGGCACGATGCTGGCACCCCTCTGCCTGTCCTTACGGGACCCTGACCTGGATAGACGGCTAATATCAGAAGTGGAGGGGATTACACCCTCTATCCGGAGCTTGCCGGAAAAAACTTCTTCACTTCTTACCTCATCTTCTCTCTGATTGTATTCTATCATCTGTGAATATATTTGTAAGTGCCGTATGGCACATATGAAAATTTTTCCCTGATATTATATAATATTATATTTTTTATATTTTGTGAAAAAAATACTTTATTTGCTTATTTTGGTTTTTTATGTTATACTTGTATTGAAGGTTTACAGGCAAACTTACCGGGTGATGTAAAGGAGGGAATTATTATGTCTCTTGAAGGTGCAAAGATAATTCTGGAAAGGCAGCAGACAGATATAGAGTTTAAAACACAGGAAGATGATGAAAAAGATAAGGAAGAAAGAGCGAAGATCCTGAAAGAATTCGGATTTGGTATAGTAGACGGTTTAAAGCCGGATTACTTGAAAAAATGTTAAAATTAATAAACTATTTTATACCGGTGGATACACCGGTATCTTCTATTTATTGTCCTGAAAGTTCCATGTTACGTGGATTGAATTATTATGAAGAAACAAAAAATAACTTCTACGGAGGAAGTTATTTGATAATGGTATGACCTACTCAGTTCTCAGAACTGTTATTAAAAAATCTATTACATTTCATAAGTATCCTGCTCTCTCCTATAAGTATAGGCGGGACGTTTTTTTCTGTTTTTTGGATTTTGACTGTTATAACTGTAATGTAACAAAAACAGCATTATAACAGCTCCTGTTAATCCAATGAGAAAACTGTAGAAACTGAAGCCACTGGCTCCTGTGACGGTATTCATTACAAGCATCGCTATTTCACCGCATGCTGCTCCGATTGCACAGATAACACAGTTTACTATCCGGCTTCTTTCTCCTCCTATAATGGTCGAGGCAATCCAGAGGGTTGTTGCTCCGAGTATAGCCCATAAAATTAAATTTATCATTATAAATTTCTCCTTTCATAATATAAAGAGAGGCACTATATAGAGAATTGCCTCTCTTTAATTGTTAAAAATTCTATTAGGTTTCATCCATAAAAATTCCTCTCCTCCTGAAATGGGCCAGATTGTAACTTAATCCGACTCACTTTCTGGCAATAGCAGAACATTGAATATTATTTTCAGTAAAGGAACCTGTAATCTGATATTTATGGCCTTTATGAATTTATAGAAACACCTGCCTGCTATTGTGACCCTCATACGGATGGAAATTTTGAAAGGTACTATAAGCTGAAATTACCTTGCCTGCAGACTGTGGACAGAAATTTCATCATTCAGTCAGTGATAGCAATTTTGCCGTTCACCGGCTTTTTCTGACTCGTTGATTTTTAGTTCTGTTATTTTCTTCTCTCTTAATTATATAATAACATAGTTTGAATAATATGTCAATGATTTATTTAAACTATTTATATTTATTTCTAATTATTGACAAATTATAAAAAATATATTAAAATTAAGACAAGGGGGTTGTATTATTATGGCAAATAAAGGAGACAGGAAATTCTGGATCAGGTGTACAGAAAGAGAATATAACATAATAAAGGAAGAAGCAGAAAAAGAAGGGCTTTCAATGGGAGATATTATGCTGGCCAGATATTTTGGCTATGAAATTATAAAACCGGAAAAAGAAATAGAAATAAAAGAGTGTCCTCTGGTTATTTCAAAGGGTGAGAAAAAATATAAATATTCCAAAAAATATGTGGTAAAAGCAAAGTCCTATTTAAAGAAGGATTATGCATCAGTATAATTTAAGGGTATAGGAAATTTCATTTTTAATGGCGTAAAATAAAGCTTTAGATGAAAATTAAGTAGGCAGTTTATCTGAATAATTTAAAAAAGTGTGGTATCCGCATCAGTCTTTTTCAGGGGGATATTATATTCTTTCATCTTCCTGTATATAGTTTTTCTATCGATATTCAGCATTCTGGCAGCTTTTGCTTTTTTCCAGCCTGTTCTTTTTAGAGCCTCAATTATGGCTATGGCTGTATCCTCTGTTTTGCAGATATTCTGTATCTGTATTAAAGGCAGGTTTTTTAATTCATCAGGTAAGGCCTCCAGGGTAATTACAGATTGATCCGTCAGAATAAAAGCATGTTCTATGGTATGTTCAAGTTCTCTGATATTACCGGGCCAGTGATAGGTCATAAATTTTTTTTGTACATTCTGTGAAATGCCTGTAATATTTTTATTAAATTCTCTGTTGAATTTTTTGATGAAATGTTCTACCAGAAGATTTATATCTTCCCGTCTTTCTCTTAACGGCGGCAGTCTAACCTCCATTACCCTGAGACGGTAATAGAGATCTTCTCTAAAAGTTCCTTCTCTGACTTTTTTTTCTATATCCTGATTTGTTGATACTATAACCCGGACATCAACAGGTATCGTTTCTGTAGAGCCTACAGGCACAATTTCTTTTTCCTGAATTACTCTTAATAAACGCAATTGCAATGCAGGTGTTATGTCGCTTATTTCATCCAGAAATATAGTTCCTTTATCGGCTTTTTCAAACCATCCTTTTTTATCTTTAATCGCCCCTGTAAAAGATCCTTTTACATGACCGAAAAGCTCACTTTCCAGAAGGTTTTCCGGCAGTGCGGAACAGTTTACCTTCATAAGAGGATTATTTTTCCTGTTACCTTTATGATGGAGTGCTTCTGCAATGAGTTCTTTTCCTGTACCGCTTTCTCCTGTGATTATTACCGTAGATGGCACTGTGGCAAGTTTTTCCAGAAGAG
>JBEHWO010000196.1:0-12271 GCA_040217695.1 Vulcanimicrobiota bacterium
ACTTTTACCGTATGACAGCCAAGAGGGCCAAAAGTAAATAAATAATCTATTCCATATTCCATTACCCATTCCCCTACCTTTAAATGAGAAGCTATTTCTTCTTCACCCAGTTCAAGCATATCGCCCAGAACAAGAATTTTCCTGTTATCCGGAAAATGTTTTACCATTGTATCAATAATGCTTTTCACTGCAAGAGGATTGGAATTATAAGTATCATCAATAATTTTAATATGTTCAGTGTTTATTATTCTTGTTCTCCCTGATGGCGGAGGAATAAAAGATTTCAGCGCAGAAGAGAGACTTAAATCTTCTATTAAATAAGAAGCAACTGAAACGGAGGCCAGAAGATTATATATATTATAAGTGCCTATCATAGGAAAAAAGATTCTTTCTACTCTGTTATTAAAATGGACATCCAGTTCAGTTCCTTCCATACCGCACTCAAGAATATTATCTGCAAAAACATCGGATTTTTCAGATAAACCGAAGGTTTTAATATGTTTACATGATACGAGGGATGACAAAAAATCATACCAGTCATTATCCCTGTTTAAAACGGCAAGACCATCGGAAGGCAGGCCTGTAAAGAGTTCTCCTTTTGCACTTGCAATATTTTCTCTCGAACCCAGTCTGCCAATATGGGCTTCACCGACAGTAGTAATAACACCTACTGTAGGGTGAGCAATATCTGCCAGTAATGCTATTTCTCCCGGACCTCTCATAGCAAATTCCAGTACGGCACAGTCATTACCATCAGATAGTTCCATCAGTGTTTTGGGAACACCTATTTCATTATTAAAATTTTCTCTTGTCTTTAATATGTGTTTGAATTTATATGTTAAAAGACTGTGAATCAGTTCTTTTGTAGTGGTTTTCCCGTTACTTCCCGTAACTGCAATTACAGGTATGTTAAAATTTTCCCTTATAAAAGTGGCAAGCCTCTGATAGGCTCTGAGAGGATCGGATACATATATGACAGCAGCATCCCTGTCCGAGAACTCGTGCCGGGAGCATATAAAACCTCTGGCTCCAAGCTCAAGAGCTTTATCAATAAAATTATGTCCGTCAAATTTTTCTCCTGAAAGAGGTATAAAAAGAGAGTTTTTCTCCAGCGACCTCGTATCAGTTGAAATATTTAATATTTCTGTATCAGGGCTACCCTTTAACAGCTTACCATCTATAAAATTTATGAAATCTCCGATTCTCAACCTGATCATTACTTATTTCCTGTCGTAAATTCACGTATGACTTCACTGTCATCGAAATGTATTGTTCTATCTTTAAATATCTGATAATCCTCATGGCCTTTGCCGGCCACTACTATGGTATCTCCTTTTCTGGCTATATCCACTGCATGTCCTATGGCAAGTCTTCTATCAGGTTCTATCATATATTTACCTGAAGTATCTGTAATACCCTGTTCTATGTGACTGATTATTTCCAGCGGATCTTCACTTCTCGGATTATCAGACGTTATAATAATATAATCCGATTTATGTGAAGCTATAGACCCCATCAGAGGACGTTTTGACCTGTCTCTGTCACCGCCGCAGCCGAAAACAGTAATCAATCTGCCGGGGGTAAATTCTCTGGCTGCAGTTAAAACCTTATCCAGTCCGTCAGGAGTATGGGCATAATCGACAATACATATAAAATCCTTCCCTGTATTTACAGGATAGATTCTGCCTTTAACCGGTTCCATTTCCTCAAGAGCTTCTTTTATCAAAGAAAAATCTATATCCTGTGCCAGACCTGTACATATGGCAGCAAGGGCATTATACACATTGAACATTCCCATTAATTTTAACTTTATCGGCCAGATTTCATCACCTGTAAGAACGTTAAATTCAGTACCGGAAGGAGAAAAGGAAACATCAGAAGCAAAAACTCCTTCCACATGGGACGGGAAATCTCTCCCTTCCCTTCCAACGCCATAAACAAAAATTCTTCCATTACCATGTGGTAAAAGTTTTATAACATTCGGATCATCACAGTTGAAAACAGAAAAATTTTTCTCACAGGAGAATTTTTTCTGTAAAGGTAAAAAGCTGCCTTTTACCTTCCAGTAATCTTCAAGATTTCCATGAAAATCCAGATGGTCCTGAGAAAAATTGGTATAAATCACACCGGTAAAAAAGCAGTTCCATACCCTGCAGAGAGACAGTGCATGAGAAGATACTTCCATAGGAACTGCCTCTACCCCCTGAGAAACCATATGATAAAAGATTTCCTGTAAATCAAGTGATTCAGGAGTGGTATTTTTAGTTTTATTACTCTTATCACCTGTTTTTATTTCTATAGTTCCTATAAGACCTGTTTTAAATGAAGCCTTCTTCATTATATGTTCTATCATATAGGCAGTAGTGGTTTTGCCATTGGTTCCTGTGATTCCAAAGAGTTTCATTTTTAAGGAAGGATGATTATAGCAGGCTGCGCTTAATTCTGCAAGAGCTTTTCGAGAATTTTTTGTAACTACCACTTTTCCGTCTAAATCCAGATATTTTTCCGATACTATAACGGAAGACCCGAATTCCAGAGCCTGTCTGATATAATCATGCCCATCGGTTTTAAAACCTTTTATACAGACAAATATATCTCCCGGCCTGACCTTTCTGGAATCATATGTTATTCCGGTCATTTTGTGTGATAAATTTACCTGTGACAGTAATTCTTCATATTTCACTCGATATAATCCCCTTAATTTTTTTTGTCCAGTTCTTTTTCCGAAGGTACTCCCATATGCCAGAGAGCTTCTCTTGCAACTTCTCTGAAAACAGGGGCTGCTACAGTACCGCCCCAGTATATACCTCTGGGTACATCAATCTTAACAAGCATAACCAGTCGTGGATTGCGACTGGGTACATATCCCACAAATGATGCTATATAGCTGGAAGGAGAATAAATACCATTTTCCACAACCTGGGCTGTACCTGTTTTTCCCGCGACAGTATAACCGGGAACCTGTGCCTTTTTCCCTGTTCCGTCCGATATAACTTCCTCGAGAATTGTCCTCATCTTTTCAGCAGTGTCTTCTTTCAAAATCCGTGCCTCCAGCTGAGGAGAGAAGCTTTTAACAACCTGTCCTTCAGGATTTAATATTTCTTTTACTATCATTGGTTTGTATAATTTTCCGCCATTGGCAATTGCCGATACTGCTCTTACCATTTGAAGAGGTGTAATGGAGATACCCTGGCCGAAAGATATAGTAGCAAGACTGGATACAGACCAATCATTCGGGTCTACTACAATACCTTCACCTTCACCGGGCAGTTCTATTCCTGTGACAGCACCGAAACCAAACTTTTTTATATAATCAAAATATACTTTTTTACCCATCTTTATACCTATTCCGGCAGAACCTGTATTAAAGGAATATTTTATTATATCTTTTACATTTTCATATCCGAATTCACTACCCAGACCGTCATTGGCATTAAATATAGTCCAGCCTCCGATCTGTATGGAATTTCCGCATGGAAACACTTCTTCCATAGTAATTCTGCCACTGTCTAAAGCAGCAGCAGCAAGAATAACCTTGAATGTAGATCCGGGTTCATAACTGTCACATACTCCGCTGTTTCTTAATTTAGTTTTAGGTGTTTTATTATACTGGTTCAGATTAAAATCAGGATAGTTGGCAATTGCCAGGAGTTCTCCTGTCTGGGGATCCATAACAACAATACTTCCTCCTCTTGCTTTATGGCGTTCCACAGCTTTTCTGAGTTCTGATTCTGCCAGATACTGAATAAATTTGTCTATAGTAAGAACGACATCACAGCCATCTGTTGCCGGTTGAATTTCCTGTTTTCCCATGGGAACAGCTCTGCCGAAATTATCACATTCTGCTTTCAATAAACCCGGTTTACCTGCAAGATAATTCTCATAAATACTTTCTATGCCATCGAGTCCCTGATCATCTATACCGGTATAACCCATTATATGACAGGCAAGTTTTTCATTGGGGTAAAACCTCTTCCCTGTTTCTTCTTTTATTAAATATATACCTTTTATATTTAATGTTCTTATCCGGCTGGCAACAGAGTCGCTTACTTTTCTTTCAAGCCAGATAAATTTGCATCCTTTACATGTTAATCTGTCTCTTATCTCCTCTTCAGAAATAGAAAGTATACCTGCTAATTTTTGAGTCACATCGCCGGGAGAGGTTATCAAACCCGGATCAACACCAACTGAGTACATATTAAGACTGATAGCCAGAATCTCTTTATTACGGGCCAGAATTTTTCCCCTGATCCCGGAAATAGGTATATGACAGAGATGCTGTTCCATCGCAATCTCTTTATAATGACTGCCTCTGACTATCTGTATCTTAAATAAACTTATGATTAATATCAGGAAAAGAGGGACCATTAAATAAAATACTATTTGCCCCCGTCGTCTCTGAAAAGGTAATACCTTAATAGACAAAGAACACCTCTATTTTATCAAAGCTAAATTTTTCTTTTGCTGAAATAATATCACTCTGCCCTCAAAATCAGGACGAGACATTCCAAGTTTTGTATTAGCTATATTCTCTATCCTGTCAAGTGATGCAAGAGTATTAAAATGATTGACTAATTTCAAATTCTGTTCTTCCAGATTCTGACTTGTTTCATTCAATTCGCAGAGATAATACTGTTTGCTCATCAGATGAGTCGATTGCTGTATAACCATAATAACCAGTATAACTAAAATCCCTGAAAGTACCAGAGTCAATCCCAGGGGAAAACTGGTCTCTCTCCTCTTAAGAGGCCTGACTCTTACTTCTTTTCTTTTTCTTGGGAGTTGAATATTATATTCTTCCCTGACTATCCTTTTTGCTACCGCCAATCTAAATATATCCCCCTTCTATAAAATATATCCATTTATATTTTCTCTATAACCCTGAGACGGGCGCTGCGAGAGCTCGGATTGAGCAATTTTTCTTCTTCTCCCGGGTAAACAGGTTTCTTGCTGATTAATTTCACCAGAGGATTTCCCGATTCACATATAACTCCTCTGGCAGCATCCCTGAAAAAATTCTTCACTATTCTATCTTCCAGTGAATGAAAACTTATCACTGCCATCCTTCCACCCGGTTTAAGAACCTGGAGAGCTTTTTTCAAACCAAGTTCAAGTGCTTCAAGTTCTTTATTTAAAAAAATTCTTAAAGCCATAAAGGTTCTGGTTGCAGGATGAATTTTTCTGCCTCTTCCGGGATTTGCCCTGGAAACAATCTGACATAGCCGGCCTGTTGTCAGGATTTTCGAAATTTTCCTCTCCCTTACTATCTCCCTGGCTATTCTTCTGGATCGTGTTTCATCACCATAATGATAGATAATATCAGCCAGTTCACGTTCAGAAAAACCATTGACTATATCGGCTGCAGTCTCAGGCATTTCTCTGTCCATCCTCATATCAAGAGGACTGTCGCTCTGAAGCGAAAATCCCCTCTTTTCATCTGTAAGTTGATACATAGAAACTCCTAAATCAAAAAGTATACCGTCTACTTCCTTTATCCCGGAAGACAACAATATCTTATCCAGTTCTGCAAAATTCCCCTTTACCGGAGTGATATTGAAAGGGAAAGCACCTGCAAAATCACTGAATGCTTCTAAAGCTTCTCTGTCTCTGTCAATGGATATAAGCTTTCCGTCCGGCAACAGAGACTTAAGAATTTCCCTGGAATGGCCACCTCCTCCCAATGTGCAATCTACAATCGTCTTACCTGACGAACAATTAAGAAAAAAGATAGATTCTTTTAATAGTACCGGTATATGAAACAACTTGTCCTCCATAAAATTTATTTTTTTCAATCATCCCCCCCTAATATTTTTAATAATACTGACGATATATATTCTAACAGTTACAGGCTATTAATTTCTCAGCAATCAGCATTCACTATCATCAGGTACCTTTAACCCTCATAAACTTACTGCTGATTGCTGACAGTTTATATAAGATACTGACTCAAAACCTTTTTTGACAGCTTCCTGAACTCTTCACCTTCCTGCAGTTCAGCCCATTTTTCGGCGCTCCATATTTCAACCCTGTCCAGAACACCTGCAACCACAACGTTTTCTGAAAGACCTGCATATTTCATAAGATTACCCGGTATGGCAATCCTTCCCTGCCTGTCCGTCTGACACTCGGTTGAACTAGAAAAAAAACGACGAATATAATCCTGAGCATCTTCGTCGCTTTTTGGTAATGTTTTTAATTTTTTAACCAATTCCTCCCATTCGGAAAGAGGATATATAAACAAACATTCTTTATCAAGACCGGGAGTGAGATAAAATTTTACATCAAGATACTTCCTGTAGGAAGCAGGTATAATCAACCGGCACTTTTCATCAAGATTACGTTCATAATTACCAGTAAACATCGATATTAACTACCTGACTTTAAAATCTATCTCTTCTTCCGTGGTCACCACTTTTTCCCACTTTTCCCCACCTAATTCCACATTTTCCCGATAAATCCTTCTGGAATAAAAAAATTATTAAAAAATTTTAAAGATTTTTTTTTAAAAAAAAAGAGGATTATATTTTTTTATTAAGAAAGGAAAGAAAATTATTCAGGTGAGTCGTGAATAGAATAAGATTCAACTAACTTTTCACTTTTCACTTACTTGCAACTATAATACAAAAGGAAAAAGAAAAGTTTCTTTCTGTTCTCCCACATTCTGTTCGGGAATAGAAAGTAAAACTTTAGATACCTTTCCTCCGGGGAAGGAAAAAATCACAAATCCCTGAACAGTAGCTGAAGGCGCTATATCCTGTGCATTTAAAAGGGGAAAAGAATTGGTCTGTAGATAATAACTTAACCTGGCATACTCATCAAGGTTTACCCATTTTCTATCAAGAGCTTTCTTGGGATACGTGGCAAGGTTACTTACAGGCTCAAATTGTTTACCTGTTTCATCTACAAGAACATTTTTCGTCGGATCTATAGATATAGGTTTATTTCCCTTATTGGAAATCTTTAAATTGAAAATAATCAATTTACCTAAATTAAGAAGGCCCTGATCCATAAAAACTTCTATTTTTAAATCTCCATATCTGATCATTTTATGATCCCACAGGGCAAATATCCGTTCATAGGATTTTCTTGCTTTTTCATTGGCAGGGTCCAGTTGAAGCACTGTAAGATATTCATTCTGAGCATCTTTTAAGAGATATTTATTTTCGTAAACACCGGCAAGACCAAGATGGGCGGAAACACTGCCAGGCTCTTTCTGAAGTATTTTATAAAATTTTGCGAGTTCTTTATCTTTCAGAGGATCAACCAGAAAAGACCAGCTTTTTTCAAAATAATCACCTCTGTTAGTAAGACCTGTAAGTTTTTGAACTACCTGCCCTATCGGAAGAGGATAGGCAGGTTCAAAAGAAATATAAAGGGAGCCTGTTTTTGCATCCAGATTAAAATTAAGCTGTTCCGAGAAATCCTCTCCGTTTATATACAGTTTTAACGTATTTCTATCCAGAGTTTTCAGTACATCTTCAGATATAAGAGCAGTGAACCCCGGAAATCTTGATATAACAGGAGAATTATCCAGAGTAACGGAAAAATCGACCTTTTTATTCTGAGAGAAACCTGTAGAAAAAGAATTTATCACAAAAAACATTATAAACAGTAAAATATATATCTTGCTCATTATAGAAACCTCCGTAAAAAATATAAAGAAATAATCATCATGACAGAGAAATTCTAACACAGGGAAATTCACTGTGTCAATCGAAAAAAATATATGTTATACTATAAAATAGTGTTTTTTACAGAAGGTAAATTCACTTTTACTGAAGATTGCACTTGATTTCATAAATCTATTAATTTACATGAGAATCGTCACGCGTAACGCGTTACGCGTGACGGGAGGAACATTTTCTCATACGTCGTTGTGACCGAAACGGTCATAGCCGTTAGTGAAAAATGAAAAGTAAGTAAAATCTAATTTTTTCACTTTTCACTTTTCACTCTAAATATTCCGTGACAGATTTCTTTTTTCATTGTATGTAAAATCACCTGTCATTTTTAAACGTAATCATACTGAAATGAGGCACATAAAAATGGATTCACTTTCCAGAATATGTAACAATAAACTCTCAGCAAAACATTTTGCAAAAAGCTTAAACACTCACTTTACCGGTAAAGATATAATTTTCTTACCTGAAGTGACGTCAACAAATTTGTTTGCAAAAGAACATGTAAAAAATTTAAAAAACGGAACAGTTATAGTGGCAGATTCCCAGACTCTCGGAAGAGGAAGAATGAACAAAAAGTGGTTTTCTCCGAAAGGACTGGGATTATGGACAACAATAATACTGAAAAACCCGGCTATAGAAACACAGAAATTACCTCTAATAAATGCCCTCATATCAGTAGTAATAACAAAAAGTATTTTAAATATTTCAGGTAAACAGGTAGCTATAAAATGGCCAAATGATCTGCTTCTTGACGGAAAAAAAATCTGTGGTATTTTAACTGAACTTTTAACTGTTTCCGGTGAAACTATTTTAATATGCGGTTTCGGAATAAACACAGGAAAAAATATTTCTTTCCCTTCAGACATAATGGCATATTCCATAGAACTGGAAGGAGAGAGAGCATTTTTACTTAAAGAAATACTGGAGCAATTTGAATATTTCTACAATCTATTACCCGGTGAAGAAATATTGAAAGAATGGAGAAAACATTCTATCAGTCTTAACAGGTATATAGAAACAGGGGAAAAAATTCCTGCCAGAGTTTTAGATATTGGTCCAAGAGGAGAACTTTTAGTAGAAATTGACGGTACAGAGAAAGCAATTTATTCGGGAGATAATATTACATGGAAATAATTACAGGGGCCTGCTATCAGGCCCCTGCAAAAAACATCTCAACCTCTTTGAATTAAGGGAAGAGCGGTGGTGGCACTTCCGGCGGAGGACCGCCAGGAAGAACTCCGCCTCCCGGAGGAACTGGTTCTACAGCAGGTGCTTCTCTTTCAACCTTCTGATTCCAGTAAGGAGTACCTTCTTTATAAGCATATCCCGGAGAATAAATGGCAATCATTTCATATTCCCCGTCAAGACCTACTTCAAGACCGAGTACTTCTTCTACTCTTTCAAGAGTGAGATAAACATCTCTTCCATAATACATAAAAGGCTGTTCCAGCATCTTACCATCCACAAATATAGCCTTTACAGAGGGATCGTAAGAGACGGAAATATTAAGAGCTTCACATATATAACGAAGAGGTACATAGGGCATATAATTCTCATATACCACAGGAACATCTATATCTATCATCTGCTGATTTATAAAGATATTCATAGGTTTTAATTCACCGGCACATGCGCTGAATGCACAGGCGAGAATTATGGCGAGAACCATACATTTTACCAAAACTAATTTTCTCACTATCCTTATCAACTCCTTTTACAATAAATTCCTCTCTCCTAGAATCCGAAATTAAACGGATCCGGTCCCTTTGGCGTAGACTGCGGGACTGGTGCCGGAGGTGCCACTGCTGGAGGTGGAGTCACAACTGGCTGTGGTGCCTCAGGTCCCTTTACCGGTGGAGGAGCTACAGGTCCTGATGGAGGGCCTGCAGGAGCAGGGGTTGTATCTTTCTGTACATACTGTTTTACAAAATTATCATCCTGTAACAGAGATTGATCTACACCCTGTTTTTCCAGTTCGGCTCTTGCTGAATCAAGCTTTGCATTTTCTCTGTCAGCTTTTACTTTAGTATTTAATCTCTCATAATATTCAGATGTGCCTATATACCATCTCTCTATCGGATAACCGAGTTCAGCAGGATGTTTTGCCCATATTGCTGCAGAGTGATTTTTAGTATCATAAGCTACCTGAGCATTACATATCTGACCTATACTTCTAAGGGATACATAACATGTAGGTCCCAGGATAACTCTTGTGGTATTTAACTCTTTACCGTTAATAAAAACCTTTCTGTCAACAGGATCCCAGGTCACTTTTCTTCCGAGAGCATAGGTTACTATACGGACAGGAACAAACACCTCTCTATGTATAGTAAAGAAATATATACTGGGATTTAAAGGTTTTCCATTAATAAATACATTTTGTACTTTAAACTCTTCAGTATTACCAAGGAAAAAATCCGGCTTATTACTGGGATCATCCCATGCAGCCAGTAATGGAGAAATACTGGGAAGTAAAAATGCAAATACCATCAATAAAACGGAACAAAATATAATTCTTGTTTTCATTAAATTTTCAATTCTGGCTATGCTTACAGATTTCCATAAGCATCAAATCCAGATCTGTCCTCCTTTCTGTGAAAACTTCAATTCAAAATTTGAAGCTAAAATAAAATTATAACTACGAAAAATTATTTAAAATATCACCTCCCGGTAAAAAGCACCTCGTAACCGACAACACTAGCTATAATAATATAATTTCTAATAAAAACTATCTAACTATTCAACAAAAGAAAAAAATCTCCTCTAATTTCTAAAAAAATTATATAGCTTCAATTTTTTTTCTATAGCTGTCATGTTTCTCGTGACGCGTAACGCGTGAAGCGTGACGGGAGAATAATAAATGTTCTAATATAATTTGCCAGGGTTATTCTTTTACAGTCTCTTATTACAGTTTTAAATCACTCAAAAACTACTTTTCCCTTCTTTATAACTGTCACTACATGATTGGCTCCGAAATAAAAAGGAAGGAGAGAATAATCAGGTACATCACAGATAATTACATCGCCATGTTTTTCTTTTTCGAGAGTTCCGGCAAGGCTATCTCTGTTAAGAGCACAGGCAGCATTAACAGTAGAAGCAACTATAGCTTCTTCCGGAGTCATTTTCATTTTTATACAGGCAAGAGACATAATCATCTGCATGGAACAGGTCCAGCATGAACCGGCATTATAATCTGTCGCAAGAGCAACAGGAACTCCTTCTTCTATCATAGTTCTTGCAGGAGCATATCTGTCAAGGTTCATAAAAAAGGTAGCACCGGGTAACAGAACAGCCACTACCCCGTTTGCAGCCATAGAACATATACCTTCCCGGGAAATATATTCCAGATGATCTGCAGAAAGAGCTTTTATCTCTCCTGCCAGTTCTGCTCCTCCGATACAGGATAGTTGCTCTGCATGGATCCTGGGAAGCAATCTGCAGGACTTTCCTGCAAGGAGTATTTTTCTGGCTTCTTCGACAGAAAAAGCTCCCTTTTCACAGAAAACATCACAGAATTCTGCCACTTCTCCGGCAGCAGGCATCATTTCTTCTATAAGGAGTCTTATATATTCATTCCTGTTATTTAAAAATTCTTTCGGAACAAGGTGTGCTCCCAGAAAAGTGCTTACTATATCCATGTGATGTTTTTTATTCAATTCATTTATTATATGAAGCATTTTAATCTCTACTTCTTTATTAAGCCCGTAACCGCTTTTAGTTTCAAGAGTGGTTGTACCATGTTTTAACATAAAAGAAATAACCTGTCCTGCTCTGTTTAGAAGTTCTTCTTCTGAAGCTCTGCGCGTGGCAGAAACGGTAAAATTTATACCACCTCCTGCTTCCTGTATTTCCAGATAGGTCTTTCCTGAAAGTCTCATTTTTATTTCTTCTATACGACTTCCACCGAAAACAATATGACTGTGCGGATCGACAAATCCGGGCATAACAACCCTGCCTCTGGCAGAAATTCTCCTGCCGCCGGGTTTTAAAGAAATATTTATATCTCCAGTTTTTCCTGTAGCAACAATACAACCTGTGTCGTCAATGGCAACAAAACCATCTTCTATAATACCGAGATCTTCTTTAACAGGCCTCAAAACAGGCCTGTTTTTTGAAGTGTTAAGTGTTAAAAGCTGTGCGGCATGTTCTATTATAAGATCTGCAAAAATTTCGGACATAAAAACCTCCTTAAGATCGTGACGCGTGACGCGTGACGCGAGGCTTCACTGTTGTTCGTAATGATAGTTAATTATAAATAAATGATGTATTTTGTCAATAAGATAGTGTTTTTAAACGACACATGGATTCATTTTTACTGAAAAACACACTTGATTTCATAAATCTATTGCTGACCTGAGCATAAGCATATAATAAGAGTCTTCCTCCCGTCACGCGTCACGAGAGCAGATATGTATTAGTTATGCTCACCACAGTAATTAATCAGGTGTCGGGCGTCGGGTAAATATCGTAACCACCTGTCACGCGTCACGCTTATAAAGACTTCGGCACATTTCTTTTCAGAATTACTGCAATCGTGAAGGAAAAGAAACTTCTACGAAGAAAAGAAATAGACTTATAATAGTTATAAA
>JBEHWO010000197.1:0-12266 GCA_040217695.1 Vulcanimicrobiota bacterium
TCAGTGAGAAAGAGGATGTGGACATTACTGGATTTAGAGATGCAGATAGTTATGATATTACCGGGTTTAATGAGAATGAAGAAGATATGGATGAAAATGTTGACTCCACAGTCAGACGAAAAAACAAAGAAGATAGTATAACAGGTTTCTGATTCAAATTTATAGAGACTTTTATTGTTAATGGTGTAAAATAAAGCTTTGAGTGAAAATTATGGAGAGGCAATTTATCTAAATAATTTATGGCAGGGGATCACATCTGACAGGACATATATATAATTTTTATAGAATAAATAATCAATGGTAAGTTCTTACCATTTTTATTTTTCTTATGAAATTATAAAAGAAAAGAATTTTTCAGAAAGGAAGTATATAAGTAATTGTAGAATTAACCTATTCTGTGAATATATACTAGGAGTCAAAACGAGATGTATTGTCTGGAATGTTACAGTGAGAATCCTGATGGATCACTTTTTTGCGAGCAATGTGGATGCCCTTTTGGAATTAAAGAGAAAAAAGAGGAAAAAAATCTTCTTAAAGATAGATACAAAATAATTTCTTCTCTCTCTTCAGGAGGTATAGGAGGTATATCTCTTGGTTATGATGTGAGATTGAACAGAGCATGTGCCATAAAAGGAATATATAGAAAAGGCCTCAAAGATTTACCGCAGGATAAGAAAGAAGAAATATTAAGACCCTTTAAGAAAGAGGCTGAATTACTGGCCAACCTGCGCCATCCTAACCTGCCATGTTTGACAGATTATTTTGTAGAAAATGATATTTGCTATCTTGTTATGGATTATATAGAAGGTAAAGACCTTGAGATAATTCTGGAAGAACAGGGAGGAGAAAAAGGGTTACCTGAAAAGCAGGTAATAGAATGGGCAATACAGATATGCAGAATCCTGGAGTATCTTCATGAACAGAAACCGCCTGTTATACATGGAGATATAAAGCCGGCAAATCTTATTATAAGAGATTCCGACGGCTGGATAATGCTGGTAGATTTCGGGACTGCCGCTTTTGAACCGGAAGACGATGAAGAAGGATATGGCACAGACGGATACGCACCGCCTGAGCAGTACGTAGGTGCAAGAGAGATAAGAAGTGATATATATTCCATTGGAGCTACCATATATGAACTTCTTGCAGGAATACTTCCCGAAGAACCTTTTAAATTCACGTCTCTGAGAAAAATTGACCCGAAGATATCAGTGGATACTGAACGGATTGTAATGAAATGTCTGGAATATGAAGTGGATAATAGATACACCAACTCTACCATTTTAAAACAGAGTCTTCTGAATGCCTACAAAAAGAATTTCGGCCTCACGGACAGCAGATATAGAACAGGGAAACTTATAGTTAAAGAGCAAAAAATATGCGATCTAAATCATGAAAGTAAAAGTGATCTCATAAAAGTTTTTATTATAGACAGTGACATAGATATGTGTAATAATTTTAAAGACGTGGCAGCCTTTTTTAAAGGAGTCACTGTTACAGGAGTGGCCTATAACGGAAAGAATGCTCTGAGTAATATTATGTCTGCCGAAGTGAAACCTGACGTTATACTTATGGAGCTTAAGATCCCTGATATTAAACCACTGGATGTTATAAATGGCATAAAAGAGATCTCTCCGGCAAGTAAAATAGTAATACTCACCACTTCTCTTGCAGAAGAAGAATTTTTAAGTTCTTTTAATGCAGGGGCATCAGGATACATACTTAAAGGCGATACATCCTGGGAAGATCTGGAAAAATCTATAAAAAAGGCTTATGACGGAGGAACTCCTATCTCGGCTGATGCAAGTACATTTCTTATAAAAGCATTGACTTCCAGGCAAATATCTCCTGATAAAGCTATGGTAGATAAAGTTTCTCTTCTTCGTAGTGAAAAAGAAGAAGCTGTTGAAGAAGATGATGAGGTACATGAAGGTGAGGAATATGAGGAAGAAGTAATAGAAGAAATATTACTCTTTGAAGGAGACGGAAGAGATTCTTCAGAAGAGGAAATAATAGAAGAAATAGTTCTTGTAGAAGATGAACAGGATACCGGTGAAGCTGTAAAAGAAGATCATAAGGATGAACCTGTAGCGTCTAAAGCGGAAGAGCTACTGGAAATAGGCAGAAAGTATATTCTTAAAGGAGATTTCACCAGTGCTCTTATATATCTTAAAGAAGCCCTTAAATATAATCCTTCAGACCCTGTAATTAATTATGAACTTGCTAATATTTACTATACGTCCGGAGATTTTCGTAGTGCTCTTAATTATTATAAAATAACCCTTCAGGAAAGACCCGATGTGGCAGATATTTATTTATTTATAGGCCAGATATACCTTATAGAAGGCGAATATGAAGAAGCTTTATCTTATTTCAATAAGGCCATTGAACTTAACGGATCTATAGATGCCTATCTGAAATCAGGCTATATAAAATACAAACAGGGAGATACAGACCTTGCTTTACAGCATTTTTCATATGTTCTTGAGCGTGATATGGATAATCTGGAAGCCTATATAGGTCTGGGAAATATTTATCAATCCAGGGAAATATTTGACAGTGCCATAAAATATTATAATCTTGCTCTCAGTATAGATGAAGACTGTGCTGAAGCCTACAGTAATCTCGGGCGTATTTATACAAAGAACGGCGAATTTCAGAAAGCTCTCAATAATATCAGGAAAGCCATAATACAGGAACCGGGATTTATTCATTTATATGATGAATTGCTCGACAGGATTGCAGAAGCAAAAGAAGATTGGACCATTCCTTATGAAAAGGATAAATTGAGAGAACTTTTAATTGCCAGAGCGGATAAATTCCCTGTGTTGTCCAATATAATAGCTACAAGAAAAGAGAAAGAAAATGAATTATTAAAACTTGAAAATGAGACTGACAGGGAAAAATTGAGTATATGCAGTAATTGTAATATTTTAAACAGAACTAAAAGCAGGTTCTGCAGAAGCTGTGGCGCTGAATTTATGACAAAAGAAGAGCTCAGTCAGGATATAATCAATGAAATAGTGCAGTTATTTTTACAGGAAGAAGAAGAAAATTTACTCTCTACAAAACCTTTCAGAATAACAGAACTTATAAATACTGCAGAATCTATGACCAATAATATATCTATTATTAAGAAATTACCCGGAAAAGAAGATGATGATGAAATATTTAACCTTTGCCCGAACTGTCAGACATTGAACAGGCTTGATATGAATTTCTGTCAGAATTGTGGTGTAGAATTTGATCTGGAAGAAGAAGTTGAAGAGTTTCTTGAGGAAGACATGTCAGAAACAGATATGGAATATGAAGAAATAAAGCCTTCGGGAGAGATAAATCAGTCCTCTGATATTAAACAATCATTAAAAAAAGAAGATGACCGTAAAAATAAAAAAAAGAAAAAGAAAAAAAAGAAGAAGAGATGATTTAAAGCTGGCAGGTGAGAAGTGAGACGATATTATGATTCACCTCTTGCCTCTCATTTTCATTATTCAAGGTGTCTTTTATGTCTAAAAAATGTCAGAAATGCAGCACAGAAAACAGAGATACATCTAAATTCTGTTCCCGTTGCGGAACTATCCTGACAGAAGAGATCCTTACTCTTCAAAATGATACTGTACTCGCAGGCAGATATAAAGTTGTTAAACCTGTGAAATCAGGAGGAATGGGTTCTGTATATGAAGCAATTGATGAACACTTCGGAGATAAGTGTGCTCTTAAAGAAATGTCTCCGAAATTTTCTTCTCAAAAAGAACAGGATTATATAAGAAAACGTTTTGAGGAAGAAGCTAAAATGCTTCGTAAACTTCACCATGCCAATATGCCCAGGGTTGTTGATTATTTTGTAGACCATGGAGTTTATTATCTGGTAATGGATTTCATAGAAGGGGAAGATCTCGAAACAGTCCTTGAAAATCAGGGGAGCCCGGGATTACCTGAATTAAATCTGATAGACTGGGCATGTCAGATACTTGATGTTCTGTCATATCTCCACAGTCAGAAACCTCCTGTCATATATAGAGATTTAAAGCCCGGTAATATAATGTTACGCCACTCTGACGGGAAGGTTTTGCTTGTTGATTTCGGAATAGCAAGGACTATGGCGTCAGAAACTGATGCAAGCCATACTGTTATAGGAACCCAGGGATATGCTCCCCCCGAACAGTATAAAGGGCAGATAGAGCCGGCAAGTGATATTTATGCACTCGGAGCAACTCTTCATCATTTAAGTACCGGTATGCCTCCTCTTATTCCATTTGCTTTTGAACCGGTAAGAAATTTTTCTCCTGCCATGTCCAGGAATTTTGAGACTGTTATTATGAAAGCCCTGTCTCTTGATGTTAAAGACAGATTTTCCTGTGCCGAAGAAATGAAGCTGGCACTGATTTACAACAACATGGCTTCTGTTATTCCTTCAGCTGTAGAACAAAAAGTTCCTCCGCCGGTTATAGAAAAACAAGCTCCTGACTTAGAGATTAAAGAGAACTCTGTAAATATTAATGTCTCTTCAGACGACATGATTCTGATACCTTCAGGAGAAGTTCTTCTGGGAAGTAAAGAACAGATAGGATTTCTCGGCTCCAAATGGCAGGTAATGCCTGTTTACAGGGTTCGTCTCCATGATTACTATATAGATAAATATCCTGTCACATTCGGACAGTATGAGGAGTTTATCAATAAAACCGGATACAGAAGTGAAGGTCAGTGGAAAAAGTATTACAGTACTTTTTACAGAAACTACCCTGTTATAAATGTGACATGGAATGACGCCGATGCTTATGCTACCTGGAAAGGTAAAAGACTTCCCACTCAGGCAGAATGGGAAAAAGCTGCAAGAGGAACAGATTTCCGCACCTACCCGTGGGGGCAGGAATGGGACAGAAATAAATGTAATAACCTGAGAATGGACAGAAATGACCTTCTCGGTAAAATGATGGTTATGGAACAGGGAAGGGGAACACTGCCTGTCGGTTCTTTCCCGGAAGGTTTATCTTTTTATGGTGTAATGGATATGGCCGGTAATATATGGGAGTGGTGTTCAGACTGGTATTATAAACCTGAAGGATTTCAGATAAATCCTAAAGGCCCTCTCTCAGGTACTTTTAAAATTTTATGCGGAGGTTCATGGAGCCTTCAGGATATATATTGTTTCTGGTGTGGTACCAGAACAAAGGAAAAACCGTCCGGTTATAACAGTCAATCAGGGTTCAGATGTGTTAAAAATGCATAATTTGTGAGGATCGTGACGCGTAACGCGTAACGCGTGACGGGTGTCCTATCCATAGGTGTGGTTATATATTTATAATTCTGTGAGAATTTGTATTTTATATGAACATTAATGTATGTCGAGTATAATCCTCGCGTCACGCGTCACGCGTCACGCGTTACGATAGGAGAGATATATATGACTTCACGGGAGAAAGGAGATAATATACAGGAAAAACAGAGCAATACAGAGGATGTGTTTCTCTGCAGTATCTGCAATAATTATAACAGAACAGGTGCCAGATTTTGTAAAGTCTGTGGCACCGGATTTCAACAGACCAAAACAAAAAGGATAAAACCTGATATGCCTAAAGAGACACGGGAAATAGAAAAATCTTATTTTGAAAAATATATTGTATGTCCTACATGTGACAATACAACCAGATATACGGCCAAATTTTGCAGTAAATGTGGTCTTAATCTGGAAGCTATAAAACAGTCATATAAGGATCAGGAACAGGAAAGAAAGGGCTATAAAAAAGATATTTATTTTGAACAGGTAAGCAAACTCCTGGATGAAACAAGACAGATTGCAAGAGAGTTGATGACGAGTCCTTACGGGTTAAGGCTGTCAAAAAACACAGAAAATATGGCCCTTATTATAAATCAGATTCAAACCAGAAGTTATGAAGAAAGTAAGCTGAATACGGAAAAACTTTCTCTTATAAATGCTATTACCAAAGCGGTAAATCAGTCACTGGAGCTTGAGTCAATTATGAACAATACTCTTGATAAAGCTTTACTTGTAACAAGAGCTGATGCAGGTGTAATGATGTTAATAGACAGGGAAAGCAATAAACTTGTTCCTATGGCTTTCAAAGGTGTATCACCTGTATTGATAGAAGAAATAAAGCAGACCTCACCCAGGCTTGAAACAGGAAGTCATGGCAGAGCCTATATTCTCGGAAAAACAGTAAAAGCTCATGAAAGTTCTTCCTCTCCTCTTACAGATGCCCTGGTACTTAAAGGCAGTTTATTATCTATAGTAAATGTTCCTCTGAAATCAGAGAGAGAAGTTGTTGGAATAATGAGTATAGGTAGCAGCAGACCTGACGCTTTCTCTGATGATGACATGAAACTTCTTGATGCCATAGGCGATCAGATAGGAGTGGCACTTAAAAATGCCAGGCTTTACAGCCTTGTAAAAAATCAGGTTCTGGAATTGGAAGAAAAAAATAAAAGACTTAAAGAACTTGAGGAGATGAAAAACAGTCTCACTCAGATGATAGTTCATGATCTGAAAAATCCTCTTACAGGGATAACAGGATATGTAGATTTACTGTTCCTTGAAAATGATACCTATAATGAAGAACAGTTAATGGCTCTTAATATGATTTCCGTAAGCTGCAAGAATCTTATGAGAATGATACTTAATTTACTGGATATAGGTAAAATGGAAGAAAAGAAATTGAGACTTCAGAAAACAGAAATAAATATTGCAGAAGTTATAGCAAAGATTTCAGACGAATTCAAGCCCCTTCTTGATGTGGACAATAAAAAAATAATAACACTTTTAGAGACTGCACCGGGGTTTATGGCAGACAGAGATCTGCTTTACAGAGTTATTGCAAATCTTGTGAGTAATGCCATAAGCCATTCGCCGAGGAATAAAAATATAAAGATAATGACATGTTTCAATGAAGAAAAAACAGAAATTGTATTCTGCATCGAAGATAAAGGTATCGGTATACCGGAAGAATATCAGAAGAAAATTTTTGATAAATTTTTCCAGACAGATGAAAAACAGAAATCTATGAGCAGTTCCAGGGGACTGGGACTTACATTCTGTAAAATGGCAGTAGAAGCTCATGGGGGGAAAATCTGGGTAAGCAGTGCTCCGGGAAAGGGCAGTAAATTTTATTTTTCTATGCCTCTTTAGGGACGTGACGCGTAACGCGTGACGCGTGACGGGTGGGGAGTGCAGATTTCGGGTTTCGGGTTAAGAAGACCTATCACCCAACACCCATCATCCTGACCAATTACAATCTCCAGTGAATCTACCTGTTGTAAAAAAACACTATCTTATTGACAATAATGACTTCAGAACTTATAATTAACAAATTATTAAAGTGGGCAGTGGGGGATAGGATTTTTCACTACTCACTATTCACTACTCACTAATTACCAACCGGGAGGATTTTTACATGTTTGACAAAGCAGGAGACCTTGATTTTGTGTCTATGGAACACAAAATGCTTGATTTCTGGGAAAAAGAGAAAATTTTCGATAAACTCAGAAAGAAAAATTCCGATGAAAAGAAACGTTTTTCATTTCTTGACGGTCCGATAACAGCCAATAATCCCATGGGTGTCCATCATGCCTGGGGAAGAACCTATAAAGATATATATCAGAGATATAAAGCCATGCAGGGGTATCATATGAGATATCAGAATGGCTTTGACTGCCAGGGACTGTGGGTGGAAGTAGAAGTAGAAAAAGAACTCGGCTTTAAATCCAAAAGGGATATAGAAAATTACGGACTCGGCAGATTTGTTGAGAAATGCAAGGAAAGAGTAAGAAAATACTCTCAGAAACAGACTGAACAGTCAATCAGACTCGGTTACTGGATGGACTGGAATAATTCCTATTACACCATGACCGATGAAAATAATTATACTATATGGCATTTTTTAAAGAAGTGTCATAATCACGGATGGGTTTACAGGGGAACAGATGTTATGCCCTGGTGTCCCCGCTGCGGAACTGCTCTGTCTGAACATGAAATTGTAACGGAAGGATATAAAGAACTGACCCATAAGAGCGTATTTTTGAAATTCCCGCTGCTGGAAAGAGAACATGAAGCGCTTCTCGTATGGACGACAACTCCGTGGACTTTGAGCTCAAATACCGCTGCGGCAGTCCATCCTTCCCTTGATTATGTAAAAGTGAAACAGGGTAATGAATACTTATATCTTATAGAAAGCAAATTGGGAGAACTTGTCGGATCTTACGAAATAGTGGAACGTTTTAAAGGTAAAGACCTTCTTGGTTTAAAATATAAAGGGCCTTTTGACGAATTACCTGCACAGAAAGGTGTTGTCCATAAGGTTATAACATGGGATGAAATAACGGAAAAAGAAGGAACAGGCATAGTGCATATAGCTCCCGGCTGCGGTAAAGAAGATTTTTCCCTGAGAAAAGAATTTTCCCTTTCTGTTATAGCACCACTTGACGAATGCGGTCTCTTTGTAGACGGTTTTGACTTCCTTACAGGTAAAGGAGCGGCAGAAGCAGCTCCCTTTGTATTTGAAAATTTAAAACAGAAAGGTATACTTTATAAACTGGAAGATTATACCCACCGTTATCCCGTATGCTGGAGATGCGGTGCGGAACTGGTTTTTCGTCTTGTAGACGAATGGTTTATCCGTATGGATGAATTGCGTCATAAAATAATGGATGTAACAAAAAAGATTACATGGCTTCCTGAATTCGGTATGAACCAGGAACTTGACTGGCTGAAAAATATGCATGACTGGTGTATATCCAAAAAACGTTACTGGGGGCTTGCACTTCCCATATTTTTTTGTAATTGCGGTCATTTTGATGTTATAGGCGGTTACGATGAACTGAAGGAAAAGGCCGTAGAAGGATGGATTGAATTTGAAGGAAACAGCCCTCACAGACCATGGGTGGATGCTGTAAAGATAAAATGTGAAAAATGCGGCTCTCCTGTGTCCCGTATAAAAGATGTGGGAAACCCGTGGCTTGATGCAGGAATAGTGCCATATTCTACCATGCATTATGATACAGACAGAGCTTACTGGGAAAAATGGTTTCCAGCAGAGTTCATTACAGAATGTTTCCCCGGACAGTTCAGAAACTGGTTCTATTCTCTCCTTGCCATGAGTACTGTTATGGAAAACCGTGAACCTTTCCGGACCATTCTCGGTCATGCCCTTGTAAAAGATGAAAAAGGCCAGGATATGCACAAGAGCCAGGGAAATGCCATATGGTTTGATGAGGCTGCAGAAATAATGGGTGCAGATGTTATGCGCTATATCTTTGCTTCTCATAATCCCTTTAATAACCTGAATTTTGGTTATGGTTTCGGAGAGGAAGTTAAAAGAAAATTGCTCACTCTCTGGAATTCATACAGTTTCTTTATTACCTATGCGGAGCTGGATAAATTCAACCCGGATCAAACCTCGTTGCCTGTAGAAGAAAGATCTCTTCTTGACAGATGGATGACGGGTAAATTGAATTTTGTCATACAGAAGGGCAGAGAAAATCTGGATAAATATAATGTGCTCTATCTTATGAAACTTGTTGATGAACTGATTGATGACTTATCAAACTGGTATATAAGACGTTCAAGAAAGAGATTCTGGAAGAGTGAAAATGATAAAGATAAAAACGCTGCTTATTTCACCCTTTATGAAGTTCTCACTACAATCATAAGATTACTTGCACCGGCATTGCCGTTCCTTACGGAACATATATATCAAAATCTTGTAAGAAAAGCCATCCCTTCTGCGCCGGAAAGTATTCATCTTACAACATACCCTGAGGCAGATGAAAAGCTTATTGACGAGAGACTCATAGAGAATATGAGAATAGTTCAGCAGGTAGTAAGCCTCGGCCGTTATGCAAGAAATCAGGCATCTCTTAAAGTAAGGCAGCCTCTGAGAGAACTCAAAGTTATCATAAAAAATGCTTCTGCCACAGAAGGACTTTCCACGCTGGTGGAACAGATTACTGAAGAGTTAAATATAAAAGAGGTCACTTTTGCTTCTGATTCTGAGAATCTTTTCTCTTATGAAGTAAAACCTGATTTCAAGGTTGTCGGGAAAAAATACAGAAAAGATGTGCCTAAGATTAAAGAAGCTTTAGAGAAACTCTCTTCTGAGGAAATTAAAGAGAAGATCATGGGACATGATACTTTTACTCTGACTCTTTCCGATAATTCTGCTGTAAATATGGAAAAAGAAGATATAGAACTTGTAAGAAAGCCCAGAGAAAACCTCTCTATGGCAGAAGAGGGAGATGTCTGTGTCGCCATAGACACAACCCTTACGGAAGAACTCATCAGAGAAGGTGAAGCAAGGGAATTTGTAAGGAAAATTCAGAACCTTCGAAAGGAAATGAATTTTGAAGTAGATGACAGGATAGAGATTTCCTTTAAGACCGACGAAGGACTTAAGAATACTATTAATGCTTTCTCCGATTATATAAAGACTGAAACCCTCTGTGTGGAATTAAAAGACTGCGAAGATATAAAAGAGGGGACGGAACTGGATGTAAATGAGAAGAAGCTTCACGTTCTATTGATAAAGAATTAGATTTCTAAAAAATGAGCAGTGGCCGGAGACTAACGTTCCGCTCACTGCTCATTTTTTTATAATTTTTGCCTCTATGAGTGTATTATCATAGGCATTCCCATCCTGACCTGTACATACTTCAAAATCGATATTATCACCTCTATTAAAATGGATCCTTATGTTTCGGACTTATTCTACCATCCGCCGGAAGAATAAATACGTGAGCCGTATATGGAACCACAGGAGCCGTAAATACTTCCGCCGCACCATCCTGTATTGAAATACATTGGTCTCAGTCCGAGGCCCAGTACTCTTGTGTCGTAATTATTTATAGCTGCAAGATCTGGCACAGATGTAACAGCACCGCCACCGTATCCACCTGAACCTCCATAACCTCCGTAGCCGCCATAACCTCCGTAGGCTATGACATTCTGGCTGTTTGAAATCTCTCTGTAATCTATGAATTCGTCTGTTCTTATAGAAAGTCTCTCTTTATCGTAAAGATCATTGTATATATATCTTATATTCAATAGATTAAGAGTCTGAAGCACAGGCAGATATACAATAGTTTTCCCCTTGTCAGAAGAATAACCTGTAAAAGATGTCGGAATTTCGGCATTGTTAATCTCTATAACCTGCCGGCTTTCATCATAACTGCAGGAACAACCGAACATAGCGACGAGATCGTCAATTTTACTGTAGATTATTCCTTCATGTTTTATCAGTTTTATGTGCATTTTGCGGCCATTGAGAGATACGTTTACATTCTGTGAAGAAAGAATATCCGCTCCTCTGAGATTTATCATGTCGGAAGGTATTTTTGATTCTGCCATGGATATTGATATGAGCAGGATAAATATTAAGGGAAATATAATAATTTTACCTTTAAACATTATAATCTCCCCCTTTTTTAACTTTTTATACATTTATTATACTTTATTGAGTGAAGATTTACAAGTGTTTTTTTACCACATGCAGATTCATCAGGACTTACGCAAAAAACACAGAAGAATCTGTCATCGCGAGCGAAGCGAAGCAATCCCATTATTACAACAGAAACTGTTGGGATTGCTTCGTCGCTCCGCTCCTCGCAATGACAAAATGCGTAACTCCTGATTCATCTTTTACTCTGAATATTCCGTGGCAGATTTCTTTTTCAATTCTATAATTATACTGTAACTGATAATTTAGGTATCGAAAATAACTCTGGCAAATTACGGTCATTGTCCTCGCGTCACGCGTCACGCGTTACGCGTTACGATTGTAAATATGATATGGTTATTTTTTACAACCCATTAGAGGCTATCCGAAAAGTAGTATTTATTTTTACACCACCGGCACAGTCTGCCCCATGCCTATTGTCGTCTTTGCCCCTGTACCTCCGTAAAAAGAAAATTTCACGAGGGCAAGTATATTCCTGAGATCGTCGGGAGAGATCTTTTCTATTATCTCAAAGGAACAATCTCCTGTAAAACCTATCATCTTAAAATTTTTCATATCCAGAAGTTTTGTAGAAAGACTGTAAATCGAAGGGAAAATAGCTTTCTCTATTATTTTTAATATTTTTTCATCTATATGATATTCAACAGGACAAAAAGAATTCCACCTGACGAGATAACTTCGAAACATACTGTAAGGCAGAGGTAACGGCATAATACCATTTCCATAGATAAAAGCAGTGGGAGATTTGAAAGAAAGTAAGAAACTTTTTTTCTCTTCATCAGTCATTAAATCTTTATAATC
>JBEHWO010000198.1:0-12224 GCA_040217695.1 Vulcanimicrobiota bacterium
GTTTTCTTATTTCTTCCGGGTATTTAAAGAAAGTTGATAGGCTCTCCCAGTTATTCTCCCAGCTTTTTACTGCATAAGAATATTTTTTACCCCATTTTTCGCCAAATCTTTTTAATGCTTCAAACCCTGCTTCTTTAGTTGCAGCTCTATAGATTTCCTTCATGTCCGCACAGAACTCTTTTACATCTTTGTAAGATACAAATTTTGTAGAATTCCTGATTTGATGGACTATACATCTCTGAACCTCCGTTTCCGGAAAAGCTGAGTTCAGGGCTGCTTCAAAGCCGGTAAGTCCATCTATACTTGCTATGAGAATATCTTTAACACCTCGATTTTTTAATTCCGTCAGGATGCTGAGCCAGAATTTTGCTGTTTCACTTTCGGCTATCCATATACCAAGAATTTCTTTATGACCTTCAAGATTGTATCCTAAAGCTGCATAGGCCGATTTCTTTATTACATGACCATCCTGACGCACATTTATGAACATTGCATACATATACACTATGGCATATATTTCTGATAAAGGTCTACTCTGCCATTCCTTTACCACTGGAAGTATTTTATCTGTTATTCGGGATACTGTTTCGCCGGATACCTCTATACCATACAACTCTTCAAGGTAACCCTGGATGTCTCTATTACTCATACCCTTGGCATACATCGATAATATTTTATCTTCTAAATCAGATATATTTTTACTGTGTTTTTTTACGGCTATAGGCTCATATTCACCTTTCCTATCACGGGGGATTGAAAGTTCTATTTCTCCTGAACTTGACCTTACTGTTTTTCTACTATGGCCATTACGGCTATTCTCTGTCTCTTTATTTTTATAATCGTATTTACTGTACCCAAGTTCTTCATCCAGTTCACCTTCCAGCATCTCTTGGATTACATCTTTCATCAGATCTTTTACAGCGTTACCTACATCTTTCGCTTCTTTTAGATTGTATTCTTTTATTATCGCCTTTAATTGCTCTTTCGGTAATTTTATTCCCATTTTTTTGACCTCCTAATTTTTATTACTTGTATTTTATATCTTTTAGGAGGTTTACACAAAATATCTTACATTCTCTTCTTGCCATTTATTTCTCACATTTAATTATGGAAACTTCTCCCGGTAAGGGCCCATTCCTTAAGATTACGGCAATATCATCAGGATGAAATTGCGGTTCTCCATATCCGAAAGTTATCATCAGTTCTCCGCCGGTTATCTTTTCCATGACAACAGGTTCTGATAATAATTCATTATCCAGATAAGATGCCAGTTTCTTTTTTATATTTTCTTCAGTAATTTTTGCAAAGGTTTCAGAACTGTCTCTGGAAAGAGATATTTTTAATTCCGGAGAAAGTTCTGTTTTTGTATTAAAATAGGCACATTCTACATTCAGAACAGTCTTAAGTCCATGCTGATCCTTTACAGAAAGTATACCTTTTTTTGATAAGATATACTTTAACCGTTCCGATGTCAGATTTGTACTGACTACAAAATTCACAATATCCTTATCTATTTTCAGTTCTGTAATAGTCCCTATTTCACTCATTCTCCTCTCAATCAGAGAAAGTAAATCCATAAATCCCTCTTTCTCCTGTGGGATCAGTTTGACCTCTAATGAAATGGCGTGGATTACTACAGTATCTGCAGATAATACTTTTACCGAAAAAATGGCTAATATGAAAATTATAATAGAAAAGATTACTAAACGATATGACATACTTTTTCTCCTTACTTAAAATTATCTGACCTGAGCCATGAAAAAGAAGAAATCTTTGTTGCTGATGGCTTTACAGCTAAATTTCTTTATATTACTGGCAAAATTTTTTGCAAATTCAATTCCAGCCCCTATTAAAAAAATTTATAGATATTATTTCCATAAAAAAATTCTCCATAAATTCTCCATAAAAAATTATGGTAACATATATTTAGATGTTTTCCTACTTCCTACATGTTGTAGAATTTTTTTCTCTTTCATCTTCTGAAGCATATACTGAGCTTTATTTGAATTGATATTTAGTAATTTCTGACACTCTGAATTTTTAATATATCCATGTTTTTTTACATATTCTAAAATTGCCTCTTCATCTGACATTATATTAATTTGAAAATTTTCTATATTATCAGCAATTTTGGATATATAATAAGCCCATCTACGTGTATTTTTCTGTTCCACCAGGTCACACTGAACTAAAGAACGTAATTCACGGTTAGATGTAACAGAGTCTACACAGTTAAGTCGTTGATATTCACTATTGGTTATTTGATGTCTATACTGTAAATAAATTAATGCCAATCTCTGTCGGTCATTTAAAGGCAATCTGGCAAATTGTTTAAGCCATTCAATTGCTTTGGGAGTAATTAATGTATGGTTTCGAAATATTACCCAGAAAGAAGTAGGAGTCCATTAAAAACCGGGGGCAAAGTCTAAAATCATTTTAAATATAAAATATCTTCTCTATAAATCTTCATGAAAAATTGACCACTTATAAATAACATCCTTCACAAAATCTGATGTATATTAATCAAATATGGCATGGTATAATAAACATAGTTTTCGATACGAAATAAGATACAATATTTAAGGATAAAATTAAGATATTTTTACCTGTATCATAAACGAGGGTTTGTGAGACATATGCTGATAGGATATATTCGTGTTTCAAATCTGATGGTTCTCAAATTCTGGATCTGCAAAGAGATGCCCTTATTATTGCCGGCATTTCCCCAGAGCATATATATGAGGATCATGCTTCTGGTAAAAAGGATAAGAGGCCAGGTCTGGAAGCTTGTATGAAGGCCCTTAGACAGGGGGATGTTCTGGTTGTTTGGAAACTTGATCGACTTGGCCGTGATTTAAGACATCTGGTAAATACAGTTCAAGATCTTTCAGAACGAGGTATAGGGTTTAAAGTGCTGACCGGCGAGGGATCAAATATTGATACTACAACAGCAGGAGGTAAATTTATTTTCGGAATATTTGCTGCTCTGGCAGAATTTGAACGTGAACTTATAAGAGAACGGACTAAAGCTGGCCTTGCATCTGCTCGTGCTCGTGGTCGTAAAGGAGGAAGAAAATTTGCTTTAACAAAAGCACAGGTATATCTTGCTCAATCTGCTATGGGGAAAAAAGAAACCAGGGTAAACGAGCTTTGTTCTGAGCTTGGTATTACTCGTGCCACACTCTATCGTTATGTAAGTCCGGATGGATTACTTCGTGAATATGGAGAACGTGTTCTTGCTTCCGGAAAAATATAAAATTAAAGCAGCATTTTAATTTGCTAATGCAGAATGAATCTTCTCATAATATAGAAATTTATCAATTACGTATTTACATACGCCATATAAGCCCTCTTATCTGGATACGTATTCTTGTCCGAAATGACAGTACGATTGCCGATTTACATTATACATTGCAAATTGCTTTTGGATTGAGTGATTCATATCTTCATCAGTTTTTAATAAGAGGCAAACGTTACGGTATTACTAAAGATGGAGGTATGTATTTTTCAGATGATCCATATAAAATAGAATTAAAAAATTTTCATTTTCATCTCAAAGAGCGTTTTCTCTATGAATATAACTTCTATGTTCCCTGGGAATATGAGATCCGTATAGAAAAAACTATACCTTTAAATTCAAGAAAAATTTATCCGGTATGTATTGGCGGTGGTAGAACTGCTCCGCCGGAAGATTGTAAAGGCCCCTGGACATTTATGGAACTTAAACAGAAATATTCTCTATTTTATATCCATAAAAGGCTTCTCGAAATATTTAAAGATAAGGAAGAAGAAGAATTTGAATACTATCAAGAAGAACTCTCTTATTTTAAATATTGGTTAACTGCTGAGCGTTTTAACCGGAAGACTGTCAATCAATACTTAAAGCAGTATGGAACAGGAGATAAAGATTGGGAAAAAGCATTTGAGGAGGTAATATTTATATGAAAATGAAGGTACAAATAATTATTGAATCCGATGTTAATGATAAACCAGTTGTAGAGGAGATAGCTTGCCTGCAAAGGGGGCAATTGCTTCCAGAAGCTCTTGGTCTTACTCTCCAGGAAGGAAAAGAAATTTTGAAAAATCTACAGCAAAGTATGGTCATAAGTCAGGCAGAAGAATATATGGCTCAGGAGAAATGCTGTAAGAATTGTGGGAAAGAGTATTCTCTAAAAGAAGGGAAAGAAATTACTTACCGTACTCTCTTTGGTAAATTGAAAATAGGGAGTCCCAGATTCTATGAATGTAAATGTAATTCTTCAAAAAGAAAAAGCTTTAGTCCTCTGGTAGAAAAATTACCAGAGCGTGTTTCTCCGGAATTGCTTTATCTCCAGAGTAAGTGGTCATCTCTTATGTCCTATGGTTTGACAGTTGATTTACTTGAGGAAATTTTACCACTGAATACCAATGTAGCAACTACTTTTTTAAATGCCCGAAAAGTTGCAGAACTTATTGAAAATGAGTTAAAAGATGAGAAGAGTGTTTTTATTGAAGGTTGCGAAAATGACTGGCATCAATTGCCAGATCCTGGGGAACCAATTGCCGTAGGGATTGACGGTGGATATGTATATGGCCGTGATAATGAAAACAGAAAGGCAGGGTGTTTTGAAATTATTGTCGGAAAAACTATGCAGGAACATAGTGAAAATAAGAGATTCGGATTTGTTAACAATTATGATAAAAAGCCAAAAAGACGTTTATACGAAACGCTAATGTCACAGGGATTTCAGATGAATCAGTCAATCACATTCCTTTCTGACGGTGGTGATACTGTTCGTGATTTACAGCTTTATATGAGTCCAAATGCTGAATTTATCCTGGATTGGTTTCATATAACAATGAGAATTACTGTTATGAAGCAGATGGTAAAAGGTATTCCCAAACATGAGATGTTTGAAGATATTGAGGATAATATTGAAAGTATGAAGTGGCATTTGTGGCACGGAAATGTCTTTCGTGCATTACAATTATTGGATGATATAGCAGATTACCTGTATTGTGATAAAGTAAATCAAAAGATCCAAAAACTGCAGAAGGCTGTAAGTGAATTTCATGTGTATATAGAAAATAATAGAGACTTTATACCTAATTATCAGGATCGTTACCATTATGGAGAGTGTATTTCTACTGCTTTTGTGGAGTCCACTGTTAATGAGGTGATAAGTAAACGGATGAGAAAGAAACAGCAAATGAGATGGACTCAAAAGGGGGCACATTTGTTACTTCAAGTGAGGACAAAAACATTGAATAATGAATTGGGAGAAACCTTGCAAAGATGGTATCCTGGTTTTCAGAAATGCGAAATTGTAGAAAAAGAGGCGGCTTGATTTCAAAGGTTGCCCCCGGTTTTTAATGGACTCCTTTCTTGTGAGATATGTGGAAAGTATCGGTGCCAATTATATACTCAGAGGTATAAGGTCTGAAAATGATTACAGTTTCGAACGGGTAATGAGAAATATAAACGGAGATATGAACAGTGATATAACCACTTTATTTCACATACCTCCCAGGGAAATTGCAGAAGTGAGTTCAAGTATGGTAAAAGGTCTGATAGGTCCGGATGATTGGAGAAGTGTTGTTAAGAAATATGTACCTTTTTCTGGAGAGATTCGATAAAGCCTGATTATTCCTGAAAAAAATAAAACCCCTTTTCAGGGGTTTTATTTTTATTTACCTTGTTACTATATCATTCTACCCATGCCCATTCCCGGAACTGCCTGGCCGGGGTTTACACCCTGCATGCCCTGCTGGCCCATGCCCTGCATGCCCTGCATTCCCTGCTGACCCATCATATCTCCGCCTGCCTGCTGTGCCATCTGTAATTTCTGTTTCAACTGAGGTGTCTGAGGCTGCCATCCCTGTCCCTGGGCAGACTGTAAATCTGTCTGTAACTGCTGTTTTGCCTGAGCAATATTGCCTCCGCCCATTCCTGGCATACCTGTGGCTCCACCCATTCCTGGCATACCTGTGGCTCCGCCCATTCCTGGCATACCCATGGCTCCGCCCATAGCAGGATTCATACCGCCGCCTATGCCTCCGATACCCTGTACTCCTCCAGCACCCTGCATACCCTGCATACCCTGCATACCCTGCTGACCCATCATGCCACCCATACCTGCAGCCTGAAGTACTCTATCACAATCGGCATTTATAATCATATCCCAGTCCTGTTTTCCCTGGTTGGGATTCATCTGAGGGCCACCTGCGCCGCCTGCTTCTTTTGCTTTATCTCCACCGCCGCCTTCACCTTTGCCGCCGCCGCCTTCGCCGCCGCCGCCGCCGCCGCATTCTTTTGCTTTTTCTTCTTCTTTCGGCTTCATGGCATCCTGAAGGGCTTTCAATATTTCATCAAGTTTGTCATTTACTCCTGATGCATCACCTGCACTTGCGTCCGCTCCACTTCCGGGTACTCCGCTTGCAGGTGCTCCGCTTGCAGGTGCTCCTGATGTTTCACCCGGTTTTGTTTCTGAACCTTCTTTGAGTTCTTTTTTAGCATCGTCAGAAAGTTTTGACTCCTCACCCTTCTTGGCTTCTTTTCCCTCTTTTGTTTCTTTATTTTTCTCTGCTCCTTTAGTCTTTTCCGATGCTTTAGCTTTTTCTGCTCCTTTAGTCTTTTCTGCTCCTTTTGGTTTTTGAGACTTTGATGTCTGAGATTTTTTTGATGCTGATGATTTACTGGATGATGATCTTGATGCTCCTTTGCTACCACCTATTTTCCCCATTTTTATAACAGCTCCTTTCATATTTTTAATTACCTGTACTGATCTGGCAGGCAAATTAATTACTTTATATTCTTACTTATTTGTAAGGCAATATTTATGCCAAAAGATAAATCATAATTTTTTTTTGTATAAATACCTTACTATATCTTGTATAAATATTATTTTATAATTTTTTTCCCAGAAAAAACGGTCGGCAGAATTGTCGAAGGGGACAATTTTGCCGACTGCCAATTTTAGGAATGGGCGTCGTTCTAATCCTTCCCAATTGATTGGTTGGTGATTCACGATAAATGATCTGCTTAACCTAAGCAGTTAACATTTTTTACTACCTCATCCGCCGCCTGTAGCCGGGACTGTTCCACCACCCGGCAGACCACCTCCAGGCTGAACTCCTCCCTGCTGATTCATAGGATGTCCGAGAGCACTTTCAATCTTCATTTTAACCTGCGGGTTACCCGGTTTCCATCCCTGGCTCTGAGCCGATTTGAGATCAGTCTGAAGCTGCTGTCTGGCCTGACCGACATCCATAGCACCACCGCCCATAGAACCGCCCGGCATAGCCATTCCGGCACCTGTCCCGCCCGGCATAGTTCCGCCAATAGAATTCATACCACTGACAGGATTCATTCCACCGACAGGATTCATACCGCCTATACCGCCCGGAGTCTGCATTGCTCCGCCTCCGGCCTGTGCCTGAAATACCCTGTCACAATCGGCATTTATTATCATATCCCATTGCTGTTTCCCCTGATCTCCTGCTTCTTTAGCTCCTCCTGCTTCTTTGGCTCCACCGCCGCCTTCACCACCGCCGCCTTCACCGCCGCCGCATTCTTTTGCTTTTTCTTCTTCTTTCGGTTTCATTGCATCCTGAAGAGCTTTTAATATTTCATCCAGTTTCTCGTTGGTTGCATTCGATGCCTGACCTGTACTTGCCTGCCCCGGACTTGGTTGTGTCGGGTCTGGCTGTGTTTTACCTGGCTCTGTTTTATCCGGTGGTGTAAAGCCATATGCTACTCTCATATCGTCTTTTTTAGCATCATCAGAAAGCTTCGTCTGCTCACCGTCTTTTGTTTCTTTATTTTTCTCAGTTCCTTTAGTCTTTTCCGCTTCCTTTGGTTTTTGAGCTTTTGATGTCTGAGATTTTTTTGATGCTGATGATTTTGATGATTTGCTGGCTGATGATCTTGAAGTTCCTTTGCTACCACCTATTTTCCCCATATTTATAACAGCTCCTTTCATAAATTTGCTCAGATGAGCATAAACAAATATTTTTGTGATTTACCGGCAACAGTAATTACTTTATATTTTAAAAGCAATATATATGCCAAAAGATAAATTGTTTTGATAAACTGCCTCTATATAGTTTTTATCTGGGGCTTGATTTTATACCATTTGGCTATCAACTATAGTGCTTTACCTGCCTGGCGCTCCTCCGAAAAAAATCTAAACTGAAACAGGCATATTTGTTAGAGCTTACATCATGCCACTTTGCATTATATTTTATTAAATAGAATTGTGATGTCGTGATATTTTTTTGCCCTTCGGGGACTTCGTTGTTACGGAGCACCAGGCAGGCAAAGCCAGGAAATTTATAACTAAAATTGATAGCCCAAAGGATTTTTTTAAAACAGAAAAGATATTCGACCATTTTGTCGAATTATAACTATAAAAAATCTATAAGAAAACAACAGAAGGTTATTATGATAAGTATTCAACATAAATATTTCTTATTATTATTCAGCAATATACTTTTCCCACTGATCAATTTTCTCCTGGTATACATGATTTTAAGAATATCACTGTTTTCAATTTCAGAAATCCTGTTTCTTTTATTTTTTGTAACAGTTATCACCATAATAAGTACATTACTTATAAGACCTTTTTTGATACATAAAATTACAGATAATGAAAAATTGCTCTACAGGATTCCTCTTATAAATACGTTAATGATTTCAGGTTTAACCGTTTCATTTTTTATATTTCATATAGCTATCAGCAATCCTGATGCTGACGGGCTTATACTTTCCTCTGTAAGATTATTTAATACCTTCATGTCTATGATAATATTTACTTATTTCTTGACCTGTGATATTATTCTGTTTTTAAGAGAAAAAATAAGTAATAATGCTTTCCCAGCCACAGTCAAAATAAGGTCATCGGGATTATGGAAAAGGATTGCCTTCATACTGATACTGATTTTCTTCATTCCCTCTATAAGTCTCTTAACCTCTGCTCATATAAGAATGATAGACACGGACGATATTAATAAAATAAGAAATTCCTTTATTTCCATGAATAATGATTTAATAATAAATATCATAACTATGTCTGTACTGTTGGTACCACTTATTATACTTTTCAGCAGAAGCATGACAGAACCCATAAAAAGACTTATAAACAGCATGAATAAAATTAAAGAAGGAGATTTTGAAACTATGGTACCTGTCATGTCCTTTGATGAAATAGGCATGATGTCACAGGGGTTAAATCAAATGATGGCAAGCCTCTTCAGTTACAGCACACTCCTCCGTCAGAGGATAAACAGACTCACATTACTTTATAATGTAAGTCAGGCAACAAATCATATCGAAGAAACAGATAAATTGCTTGGTTTTATACTGGACTCATTACTTACTGCCACGAATTCAGAAAAAGCTTCTGTTATGCTTATAGACAGAGATAGAAGTAAATTATTTGTGAAATCATACAGAGGAAACTACAGAAGTGAAAGTGAGTATGACTTTTCCCTTGGAGAGGGAATTGCAGGAACTGTGGCAAAAACAGGAGAAATGATTATTGCCAATAACGGCCATAGAGATCCGAGGTTTTTAATTCGTGAACATGTAAAAAAAGATTATGAAATACGAAATTTAATATGTGCTCCCATGATTATAAAAGATTGTACTGTAGGCGTTGTAAACCTCTGTAACAAGCAGCATGAGCTTGGCTATGATAATGATGATATAGATTTATTGAGTACTGTTTCTGCCCAGATAGCAGGTATTATAGAGAGAAATCGTCTCAGAGAAATAGAACTGGAACACATGAAGAAAGAAAAATATTTATATATAGGCCGCGTCGCCGCGGGAGTGGCTCATGAGATTAAAAATCCTCTGAATGCTATAGGCATGATTGTTCAGAGATTTAAAAGAGAGTTTAAAGTAACAGAGGATGAGGAAGAATATATAACATTACTGAAAATTGTCATAAGTGAAGTATCCAGAGTTAACAGTATAGTGGAAAGGTTTCTTAAATTTGCAAGACCACAGGAACTTAACCTGTCACAGGTCGAACTTTCCGGTATGTTAAAAGAAATTATAACACTTCTCGCATCTCAGATACAGAAAAAAGGGCTGGCTGTAAAAGAACAGCTAAGAGATAAAATTTACTGTACTGTTGATATCGATCAAATCAAGCAATCTGTAATAAATATTGTATTGAACAGTATAGAAGCAACAGAGGAAGGTTATATAGAAATATCTTCGGAGAAAAAAGGGAACGCGATTTATATAAAAATAAAAGATACCGGATGCGGTATTTCAGAAGAAAATAAAAATAAGATTTTCGAATTGTATTTCACAACCAGACCTGAAGGTAATGGACTCGGTCTTTCTATTGCCCATAAGATAATAGAACAGCACAAAGGTAATATAGAAGTAAACAGTATTGCAGGAAAAGGCACAGAATTTATAATAAGTATTCCTGCAGATAATATAAATCTATAGTAATGATCTAAAAAATATAAAAATGGAGGTGACAGGTGATTATAAAAACACGCATAATATGAAAGAATTTATTCTTGTAATAGATGATGAAAAAACTCAGAGAGAAATTCTTACAGGTTTTTTGAGAAAACTCGGTTATAAGGTAGAGAAAGCTGCCTGCGGGAAAGAAGGACTTCAGATAGTCTCAAATAACCCTGTAGATCTGGTTCTGACTGATTTCAAAATGCCTGATATGGATGGTATAACTGTGCTTCAGGAGATAAAAAAAGTTAATCCCGAGATAGGTGTTATTATAATTACAGCCTTCGGAACAATTGAAAAATCGGTGGAAGCCATGAGAAGAGGCGCGGAAGATTATCTCATAAAACCTATTAATCTGGATGAGCTTGAATTGATTATAAAAAAAGTATTTGAAAGAAAATCCCTTATATCGGAAAATCTACAACTGAAGAAAGAGATTTCCGAAAAATATGATTTTTCTCATATAGTGTATAAGAGCAAGATCATGGAAGAAGTCATCAATATGGCAGCAAGGGTAGCACAGTCTAAAGCTTCTGTTTTAATAAGAGGAGAAAGCGGAACAGGAAAAGAACTGATAGCGAGAACCATTCACTACGGAAGTGTAAGGAAAAACAAACCTCTTATTATAGTCAACTGCGGAGTAATTAATGAAAATCTTCTCATAAGTACACTTTTCGGTCATGAAAAAGGCTCCTTTACAGGAGCAATAAAACAGGCGAGAGGGAAATTTGAGCTCGCCCATAAAGGTTCTATATTTATAGATGAGGTGGGGGACCTGCCTCTCACCGCACAGGTACAGCTCCTGAGGGTTCTCCAGGAAGGTACCTTTGAGAGGCTCGGAGGAGAAACACCTGTAGAGGTAGATGTAAGAATAATAGCTGCAACACATCGCCCTGTAGAACAGATGATTGAAACAGGAAGTTTCAGAGAAGATCTTTTTTACAGATTAAATGTTATTACTGTTACCTTGCCTCCTTTAAGGGAAAGAAAAGAAGATATAGTTCCTCTGTTAAATTATTACTTAAATTTTTACGGTGAAGAAAACAGTAAAAAACTGTCAGGTTTTTCGAAAGAAGCTTTTGATTTTCTTATGAAATATGATTATCCCGGCAATGTAAGGGAACTTAAAAATATAGTGGAAAGAGCTGTCATACTCTCACGGGGGGAAGTAATTACGAGTGAAGATCTTCCGGAAAATATAAAAAGAAAAGAAAAAAAGAAAATCAGTGCCGGATCTTTACAGCAGCAGGTGGAAACCCTGGAGAGAAATCTTATAGAAGAAGCTCTTTTACTTACAGAAGGTATACAGACGAAAGCAGCAAATTTGCTTGGTATATCGGAAAGAAATCTGAGATATAAAATGCAGAAATTAGGGTTAAAACAGGACAGAGGGAATCAATTATGAACAGATATGTCATCTTATCTCTGAGGGTGTTACTTGCAGTAATATCAATACCTTTCATCATATTGCTTCTGAGTTCACCCTTTTTTGTTCTGGGCCGAATTATCCTGGGAAATACCGGAGAAGCTTTATATTATGCCATATATCAGATGATTTCTATTATAGCTGTATTTATTATAGCTTCTATTTATTCTGGCTGGAAAAATAAAGGTAATGATGGCAATGCTTCTCATGGTTTTATAGATGTACCTGTTTTAATTGCCGCATCCGTAGTTTTATTTAATATAATTTATTTTTATATGAAAAAATAGAATGTATTAAATTGTATACGCCGGCATTATTGATTATAGCAGG
>JBEHWO010000199.1:0-12173 GCA_040217695.1 Vulcanimicrobiota bacterium
GGAGACCATACTCTCTGATAGGAAAAGGTATCTTCCGGTTCGTTACTATCATTACTTCCTTCGCTTTTTATCTCTTCCCACTGGAACATTTCCACTGTACGGCGCAATAGGAGAGCTTTTTCCGATATTCCGAATAATTCATCTTCTACTGTTTCATCTGTAGTGGCATTACCTGTCACATAGAGGAGTTTTCCCTCATTCTCCTCTTCGACTTTCTCATTATTGACAGGGACAACCAGTCTTAAACCTTCTGAAAGATGTTTGTCGGCCCGGAAACCGGCGGTTTCATTCCAGATTAAAAGAAATATTGAGGCTATGAACAGGATTAGTCCTATGGGTAAGGCAGGAGAATTTTTAAATCTCTTGAAGGGCGGGTCGCCGTATTGTAATTTAGAGATATGGCTTTTTGTTGTTTTTACTGATTTCTCTCTCATACCGGTGCCTGTACAATCCCTCCTGTCCTTAATTCATAATGTGAACCTGTAGATTTGTGAATTTCTTCTGTGATTTTTACTATGGATTTTTGAGAAAGAGGTTGAAATTTACCTTCTCTGTAAAGTTTTTCCTGAATAGTTCCTTTCTGGATGATTAAAGGTTCGATAGAAATGATATGACTTCCTCTGTTTATGGCATAAATGGATGTCTCCACGGCACTTTCTATGGCCCGTTCTGCGTCAAGGTAAGGACATCCTGCCGCCACATAGGTAATCTGTTTTACAGAAGAATTTCTCAGTATTTCGGTGCATCGTTCATAATCTTCAAGTTTTATGTTTTTATTAAGATATTTATTCCTGTAAATCTCGTTTAAATGATCCAGACCTGTTCCTATTTCCACCGCTTTACCGGCCATTATGTCCTCCGTTTCTGCTATTTTATCTCTATCTATAAATTCCGGTCTCGTTTCTACTATTAATTTTTCTATATGTTTTTCTTCTCTCACTTTTTGTAGAATTTTTCTTCTTAAATCTTTATTGATTTCCTGTTCATTGTAAAAAGAACCCATTAAATAGAGACTTAATACAGGCGTTTTGCTGAAATCACACTTCAATAAATCGGCTTCGAATTTTTTATAACCATTTATATTTCTGCTTAATCCATAAAGCTCTTTTTTGAATTTTTCCTCTGAGAGGGAACAATGTGTGCACATGGCATGGGTGCAGATATTATCTCCGATAAGCCAGATAACGCTTCGTTTCTCTCCTGAATTCAGCAGTTCGCTGTTAATCTTCCTTACTGTAGAATCTATTTCATCCGATATCATTCAGAGAAAGCCTTTCCCATGGGTGTGGTTTTAACAGAAGTTTTATACATAAATCCCTTTTATCTCTGTCCATCCATGTGAGATAATCGTATTTTTTGAATAAAGTAAAACCCTGTGAAATTCCTTCAAGGTAAAGAGATAACAGGTTCTTTATCGTATGATGCTCGTGACGCGTAACGCGTAACGCGTGACGGGAAGATAAATTTTCTTTATTTTCCTTATCATTAACCTTTATGTATTCCAGTTTTTTCCGTGCTTCTTTTATTTTTTTATGAGCCAGCAGGGAAAACCATCCCATTATATTAGCCTTACATAATCTTTGATAAGGATCTTCAAGAGAAAGCTCCCTGCAGGTCTCCTTATAAGAGGAGTTCTGTTCTTTGCGGAATCTGTAGAGTAAAATTAAAGGATTATAGGAGAAATTTTCTATGTCTTCTTTAAGATCCGTTATATGATCTGCAATAAGATCTGCAATAAGATAGTCCTCAAGAAAAGATGTAATGCCGCCTCTGTAATCTTCTTTCATGAGTGTAAAAAATATGCCATTATAAAATTCAAAATCACAGTTTCCTTTTTCAAGGAGTGTCAATATCAATTCTTCGGAAGAAATAAATTTCATTGCCTCTTCTTCCAGGAGAAAATACTCATATATCTTTTTCATAGAGGATTTGCATATATTATCAAATAATTCTGCCGGAAGAGAGATTGCACTGACATCTTTCTCTATTGAATTTTTTCTTATTCTGTCTATAAATGTTCTGTAATTACCGTCATTGAGGCCTTCTTTCTCTACTGTATTATCCCATTCATGAAGGGTGGTGCATAGATAACATATAATTCTTTCAAGAGGCGTTATTAAAGAATCAGGCAACCCTGCCGCTTCCCCTATGGAACCATAAAAGCGGCAGAAGAGCCTGTTTTTATCCGGTGAAACATAGAAATTGTGATTTTTGCAAAATTCAGCTATTTCTATGTTGAATTCTTCACGGTTTTTCATTTATGAGAATTTTTCTCAAATAACAGTACGAGTCCGTCTGTCGGATTGATGTCAACTTTTATTTCCCCTGATGTAATGTCATATGTCCTGTCATGGAGCAGATCATGGGCCACCGTATCGGAAGGCACTTCCAGATTGAATACAGGAAGGCTGACAGTGTGCTTTTCTTTACTGCCGTTCAGCACTACCATGAGTTTATCTTTTTCGTCATATCTGGCGAAAGCATAAATATTTTTCTCATTATTTTTATATATAGTTTCAAATGACCCTGTTCTGAGAGCTTTGTAATTGTTTCTTACAGAGATCAATTTTTTGTATAAATCCCTTAAATCTTTGTTCCATTTTGTTTCATCCCAGTTAAAGGTTCTTCTGCAGTCGGGGTCTTTATCTCCGTCTGTTCCTGTTTCATCACCGTAGTATACGGTGGGAGCTCCCATGTATGTCATCTGAAATATTACGCCGACTCTTTGTTTCCCTGTGTCTCCTTTCAGAACATTTATAAATCTCCTTGTATCATGGCTGTCTAACAGATTGAGTCCTGTCTGAACACAGGGAAGATAATAATCTGCTCTTGTATATGTAAGATATTCATCTAACTGGCTTATATTCATTGATGTCCCGTAGCCGTTATGATCAATCCCTCCGAGCCAGATCCACATGGGTTCCATATGGCCGTTATAATTCATTACACTGTCGAATTCCGTGCCGTTAAGCCATACAGAGGCATTACCCCATATTTCACCCGTAATATAGGCTTCAGGATTTGCATCTTTTACTCTTTTTCTGAATTCTTTCCACAGGCCATGTTCATCTGTTCTTCCTCCCACACCTGCTTCATTCGGCACATCGAGTCTCCATCCGTCTACATGATAATCCTTTATCCACATTCTTGCTATGGAATTTTCTCCTCCGAAGATTTCTTCTCTTAATGCGGCACTTCCGTAATTTAATTTCGGCAGTGTATTGAAACCCCACCAGGCTATATAATTATCAGGCCATTCACGGAATGTATAGAAATCATACCAGGGACTTTCTTTACTTTCATAAGCCCCTTCAGTGCTATAAATATGTTCTTTATCAAACCATTTATGTTTTGACCCTGTATGATTGAAGACTCCGTCAAGGATTATTTTTATGCCTTCTTTATGGGCTTCCGTTACCAGGTCTTTAAGGGCATCATTGCCACCGAAATGAGGATCTACTTCTCTGTAGTCCTGTGTGTCATATTTATGATTGCTCGGAGACAGAAATATGGGATTTAAATATATTGCCGTTATGCCGAGATCTTTCAGATATGGCAGTTTTACTTTTATACCCTGAAGATCGCCTCCGAAAAAGTCGGCACATTTTGTAGGGTTATCGGGAAGATCTGTCCAGTTTTTATGGGTATAGGCTTCTGCTCCCAGATAGATATATTCTCCTTTTTTTACATTGTTTTCAGGGTTTCCGTCAAAAAATCTGTCGGGAAATATCTGGTACACTACGGCATGTTTCATCCAGTCAGGTGTTTTAAAGCCGGGGATTAATATAAAATCCCTGTCATATACAGGTTTTTCCATTTTTCCGATAGCTGTATAATGGCCTTTTGTATTACCATCAAACAGTTCAAATCTGTAGGTTTTTCTCTCTGATCCTGCCGGTATTTTCCCCGTCCAGTAATCATATATATCCGATTGTTTTGTTAAAGTCATATCAGAAAAATGTTCTTCTGTGTCGAAATATTTTATGCGGCATGATGTCAGATCATTTTTGTAACTTCGCAGGGTAAGGGTTATGTCATCTTTAACACCTGGTTCTGCGGGAGACATATAGAGTGATGTCTGATCGGAAAATACACCACTCCAGTCGATATGAGAATCTTTTTCCGAAGCTTCGGACATCAGAGCGGTAGAGATAAGAATAAGTACCATTAATAAAATATTGATTTTTTTCATTGTTATTACCTTTCTTTAACAGAAGTTTTGTTTAATTTTAATTGCTCACGGCTGAGAAGTCAATCAGGAAAATTATTTTTACCATATGAATTGTTTTTACTTATCATTTATGCTACCATAAAGTAGTAAGAAAAGGGGGTAAATATAATGCCTAAAATTTCACTTTCCATACCTCATGATGTTCTTCAATTTATTGATAGCCGGGGGAAAAATAGAAGTAGAGCTATAGTTACAATTCTTCAGGAATATAAAGAAAAAAAACAGAGGGAAGAACTGATAAAAGCTTATGAAGAATATGAAAATTTCTGTAAAGAAGATGATGCAAACTGGTGGAGTGACTGGGAAAATTCATCTATAGAAGATACAGGAAAGGATATATAAAGAATGATATTTCCAAAAAGAGGAGAAATCTGGCTTGTCGAATTTTCCCCGTCCATAGGAACAGAAATACAGAAAACAAGACCGGCTCTTGTAATTTCCAATGATATAGCCAATAATAAAAGCTCAAAAGTTACTGTTGTACCTTTTAGCAGTAAAGTAAAGTCTATAGCTGTTATGGTAGTAATAGAACCGGATGAAGAAAATTGTCTTGACAGGCAGAGCGCTATAAGAATTCCTGATATTACAACCTTTGATAAAATTAGATTGAAGAGCAAAATTGGAATGTTAAAATCAGAATATATGGCAGAAGTCGATAAAAAGTTAAAAATACATTTAAATTTATAAAGTGAAAAGTGAAAAGAACAGGACACTACTCACTACTCACTATTCACTATTCACTATTCACTAAATAAAGATACAGGAAGTGATTATAAAACATGTGGAATAAGAAAAGAGATAAAATTTTTCTTTTTTATATAGAATTTGGTAACGGAGTAAGCCCTTTCAGACAGACAAAAAGTATTCAAATAGGTATTCTGTCCATAGGCACTTACCTCAAAGAAAAAGGCTATAATGTTCAGGCCTTTTTTGACTGTTATCCCGATACAGATGAGCTTAAAAGGCTCATATCCTGGGAAAGGGTCAGGGTAATAGGTTTTTATACCACTATGGATAATATCTCCAGGGTTCAGGCTTTAACGGATTTCATAAAAGAGAATTTCCCGAAAATAATTGTAATATTCGGAGGGCCTCTTGCCACAATAAGGCCTGCTCTGTTACTTGAAGAGGGAAGAGCCGACATAGTGGTAAGATATGAAGGGGAATATACCATGGAAGAGCTTATGGATTATTATTATCATGATAAAGGTGACCTTGAAGATATAAAGGGAATAACTTACAGAGCGGGCAATGAAATCAAGCATAATCCTGACAGGCCTTTTATAGAAAATCTGGATGATCTGCCCATACTTGACAGGGATCTCGTGCCTTTTAAAGAGGATTATCCCATACTTCTTACAGGAAGAGGATGCCCCTATCACTGTACCTTCTGCTTTCAGGGCACTGGCCATTATTATCGTATGAGAAGCGTTGAAAATATTATGAAAGAAGTGGACGGTTTGCTGGAGAGATACGGAGATCCTGTTTATATCTCATTCGATGACGATGTGTTTATTACGGATCGTGACAGAGCACTTGCACTGTGTAAAGAGATTAAAAAGAGAAAAGAACTTCGCCCGGGATTTCACTGGTTTTCTGAAACAAGAGCAAATATTCTATATAAATATCCTGAGCTTATAAGAGAAATGAAAGAAGCAGGTATTGCAGTCCTGCAATTCGGGACCGAGTCTGCAAATAACAAAATGCTTAAAGCCTATAATAAGATGATAACTACGGAACAGGTGGAATTTACGGTAAAGAAATGTGTGGAAGAAGATATATTTCAGATAGCCACTACATTTATACTGGGAGGGCCCTTTGAGTCACGGGAGACGGTTGAAGAAAGCATAAATTTTGCAAAAAAACTGATCAGAATGGCACCGGGAAGAATAAGAATAGTAGACGGTTTTCTCATACCGCTTCCCGGAACTCCCATAGGTGATAATCCTGAAAAATACGGTATTATTCCCCTGAAACCTTACTGGAAAACAGGCAACACGGGAGGCAGTGAATGTATTTCCGAGACGGTACATTTAAAAAGAGGGGAATTGCTTGAACTCAAGAAGATCTTTGACAGAGAACTTATGGTAACCATGGAACAGGAACTGATGAATATACCGAGAAAACAGGTGGAAGCCATATTCAGTATGTTAACGGAAGGCATTCAGGCTCTCTGGTATAACCTTCTCTCCTCAAATACCGCTCTTAAAAGATATTTTAATTTTAAAGATCATGGCATATACAAAACGTTTCATGAATTGAAGGATTTTGACTCTTATTTCCCTCAGAGAACCGATTTCAGTTATGAACTCTCAGAAGAACGTATAACACTGGATCGTTTCGGGAAAAAATATCTTCTTAATCCTTTTGAATCGAGAATTCTGACCCTGAGTGCCGGCAGGATAAGATTCAGAGAAATGGTCTCCATATTAAAAGAAGAATTCCCCGAAAGTTCTCCCCGAAAAATACTGGACTTTTACAGGAAAATGGATGATATATACGGTATCGTCTTTGCAAAGGTTTAGCAGGAAGTGAATAGTGAATAGTGAGTAATATCCTTTCTTTTCACTTTTCACTTTTCACTTATAAATAAATGTATTTTTTAATAAAGGGAAATTTTTTTAAATGAAGAAAAACATAATCTATCTTAATACTAAAAAGTAGTAAATAATTGAATTTTACTTTATTTTTTCAGGAGGAAGGAAGGAAAAATGAAATATTACGAACTGACTCACCCACAGAAAAGAATCTGGTTTAATGAAGAAAAATATGAAGGAACATCCTTCGCAAATATCGCTTTTACAGTTAAATACAGGGAAAAAATAGAATTTTCACTGTTAGAGAAAGCTATAAATATAGTAATTAAACAGAATGAAGGCCTCAGAATAAGACTAAAAAAAGCAGACACCGGTTATGTACAGTATGTACTTCCATTTATGGATTACGTACCGGAATACCTGGATTTTTCCGATAAAGATGAAATTGTTCTTGAACAATGGATTAATAATAAAACAAATGAACCTTTTACCCTTGTAGACAGCGATCTCTTCAGTTTTTTTCTGATAAAATTCAATGACAGGGAAGAAGGATACTATCTGAAAATACATCATATTATTTCAGACGGCGGCACTGTAGATCTCCTCTTCAGAGAAATAGAAGAATATTATGACCTTCTCAAAAAGGGTGAGGAACCTGAAGCAATTGAATATCCTTCCTATATTCAGTTTATATCCGACGAAAAAAAATATCTTGAATCTTCAGAGGCTGAAAAAGACAGAGAATTCTGGTTAAATTATCTTTCCCCTTTACCTGAAGAAGTAAAACTTTCAGAAAAAAAAGTAAAGTCAGATAATATCTCTTCGAAATATACATGCATTAAAGTACCTTCCGACTTGAATGAAAAAATATATGATTACTGCAGAGACCATAAAACATCGGTCTTTAAACTCATTCTTTCATGTCTTGCCCTATATATAGGGAGAATTACGTCTACAAATGAAACAGTCATAGGGAGCGGAAACCACAACAGAACTACACCGGATCAGAAAAAGATGACCGGTATGTTCGTAAGCACAATTCCTTTGAAAATAACACTGGATAAGGATATGGATTTTATCTCTCTGGTGGAAAAAACAGGTAAAGATGTTAATAATATTATAAAAAATCATTCAAAATATCCCTTTGATCTGCTCGCAGGAGAACTGAGGAAAACCTGTGGCGTAAGACCCGATTATATTATGAATATAACCTTTACAGGTCTTCCTCTCCCGGAAGACGGAAGGAAAAGTCTTGAACGTATTGTTCCCGACACTGAAATATCCGACATAGCAATTCATCTTCTCGAAAAAGTGGAAAATGGTAAGAAATATATAGAATTTGAGTGGTCATATCAGACAGAAAAATTTAACCGGGAACATATAGAAAGAATTCATTTTTTACTCTGTCAGCTTATGAGCGATGCCCTCGGGGAACCTCATAAAAAAATTTCCCGTATAAAAATGTGTCCCCCTGAAGAAGAGGAGATTATTTTTGAGAAATTTAATAATACTTTTTTTGAAGTGCCTGAAAATATCACAGTTCAGGAATTATTTGAAGAGCAGGTAAAACTGCACCCGGATAAACCTGCAGTAGTGTATGAAGAGAAAAAACTGACCTACGGAGAATTGAACAGACAGGCAAATCAGCTGGCTGCAAGATTAAGAGATGACGGACTGAAACGGGACGAACCTGCAGGTATGCTTATGGAGGCTTCTCCCGAGATGATGGTGAGTATTCTCGGAATATTAAAGGCCGGAGGTTTTTATATACCAATAGATCCTGAATACCCTTCGGAAAGAATTTCCTATATGCTCTCAGACAGCGGTGCAAAATGCCTTCTTACAAAAAAAAGCCTTTTTGATAAGTTTACTTTTGAAGGCATTATATATGATCTTGAAGACAGGAGTTTATTAAGGGGAAACAGAGGAAATCCTGAAAAAATAAACAGTCCTGACGATCTTGTCTATGCTATTTACACCTCCGGCACTACAGGAAAACCGAAAGGTGTGATGATAGAAAATCATTCCCTTGTCAACCTGAGTATGTATTATATCAATATCGTCGGCATAACCGAACATGATAATACGACGAAATATATGGCTCCTGCCTTTGATGCGTCTGTCCTGGAAATATTTCCTTCTCTTCTTGCCGGTGCGACAATACACATTACCCCGAAATCAATAAAACTTTCTCCTGTACAGTTAAATGAATATTATGAAAATAATAATATTACCAGTACTTTCCTTCCGACTCAATTCGGAGAGCAGTTTATGGCCCTTACGGACAACAGGTCTCTTAAAACGCTTTTAGTGGGAGGAGAAAAACTCAGAAGTTTTACTCCTCAGAGATATACCGTATATAACGGTTATGGCCCTACCGAATACACCGTGGTAACAAGTTTCTTCATCATTGATAAATATTATGAAAATATTCCCATAGGTAAACCTGCCTTTAACACATCCGTCTATATAACAGATCCTTTTGAGAATCTTCAGCCTGTAGGAGTTCCGGGAGAACTCTGTGTGTCAGGAAGAGGACTCTCAAGGGGATATTTAAATAAAGAAGAACTTACCGAACAAAAATTCGTAAATAATCCCTTCAAGGCGGGGAAGAAGATGTATAAAACAGGTGATCTTGCCAGATGGCTCCCTGACGGAAACCTTGAATTCCTGGGAAGAATTGACAGACAGGTTAAAATAAGGGGGTTTCGAATAGAACTGGCAGAGATAGAACAGTCTATGAAATCTTTTGATTTTATTAAAGAAGCTCTCGTAGTGGATCATATGGATGAAAACAACAGACCCTATCTCTGCGGTTACTATATGGCAGATGAAGAAATAGACATTGAACTTCTTAAAAGGGGTCTTACGAAACTTCTTCCCGATTATATGATACCCAGGCATATGCTGAAAATAGACAAAATTCCCCTCACGCCGAACGGTAAGGTTGATAAAAAGGCTTTACCTCTGCCGGATAAAAGTTCTTTGACTGCCGGCTATGTTGCACCTGAGACGGAAGAAGAAAGGTTTATGGCGAAAATATGGGAGGATATACTGAAATGCGGTTCCGTAGGAATTCATGATGATTTCTTCAGTCTCGGAGGAGATTCCATTACGAGTATTCAGGCAGTGGCAAGGGCAAGAGAGGCAGGTATTAATATTTCTGCGGGACAGCTGCAGTCTTACCCTACCATTTCACAGCTTCTCTCTCTTCAGGGTGGTCTCTCTTTGAAAAAACCTTTTATAGAGGAAAAAGAGGAAGCAGTTTCTGAGATATCTGCACTGTTACCTGAACATATTGATCCTTCTTCCGTTGAAGCTGTTTATGGACTTTCACCCCTTCAGGAAGGACTCCTCTTTCATTCCATGGCATCTCCCGATTCGGATCTGTACTGCACACAGATGTGCTGGACCTATGAAGGAGACCTTCACGCAGATGCACTGAAAGAGGCATGGGATGAGATTTTATCCGCCCATCCTCCTTTCCGTACAGGTTTTGTATGGCACGAATGTAATAAACCTCTTCAGATAGTTTACAGAGAAGTTTCTCTTCCCTGGCATACAGTCGATCTCAGCGGAATGGACAGAAACATACAGGAAAAAGAAATAGAACATATAAGAATAAATGAAAGGCTTCATGGATTTAATCTGAATAAACCGCCTCTCAGTTCTTTTTATCTGATCACTACCGGTACAGGTGAATACAGGTTTATATGGACCCATCACCATATCATTCTGGACGGATGGTCATTGCCTTTAATTTTAAAAGAACTCTACGGAAGATATGAAGCCATTGTGCATAAAGAAACATTTCATTGCAAAAAAGCAAAACCTTTTGAAGCATATATAAAATGGCTTTCCGCACAGGATGAAGACTATATTACAGATTACTGGAAAAATATCCTTTCAGATTTTTCCGTTCCCACTCCTCTTACAGTAAACCATTCCCGCCTGGATATTCATAAGCCCATTGAAGATATGAAAGAACGAATACATAATATTTCAGAAGATTTCCTGACCGAATGCCAGGACTTTGCCCGTTCAAAGAGGGTAACAACGAATGCTCTGTTTCAGCTGGCATGGTCTGCCGTACTGTCATGTTACAGCGGACTTGATGATATACTTTTCGGCTCTACAGTTTCAGGAAGGCCTCCTGAACTGGATGGTGTGGAAAATATGACAGGACTCTTCATAAATACCATCCCCTTCAGAGTGAGACTCACATCTTCTGAATCGGTAATGTATAATCTTAAACATATTCAGAATGCCATACAGGAATGTAATAATTTCAGCCATATATCGCTGAATAAACTTCAGCCTCTCTCCGATATTCCTCCGGGAGAAACACTTTTTTACAGTCTTTATGTTTTTGAAAATTTCCCCTTTCATGAAGATTACTATGAAAATCCTGCCATAGCTGTAAAAGATTTAAAAGCTTACCAGAAAACCACCTATCCTCTTAATTTAATTATAGTGCCCGGCAAAGAACTTACCGTACAGGTTCTTTATGACGGAGATTGTTTCAGTGAACATGCAATAGAGCTTATGATATATCATATGGAATCTGCTCTGAAATGGATTGTTCGCAATTCGGAAGATCGTCTGCAAAATATGGATATAATTACAGAACATGAAAAGAATCTGATTTTAAAAACATTTAACGATACTTATTTTGATGTTCCGCAGGAAACAACAATTCAGGAACTGATAGAGAAAACAGCAGAATTACACCCTGACAGAACTGCCGTAGTCTATAAAAATGAAAAACTTACTTACAGGGAACTGAATGAGAGAGCGAATAAGCTTGCTCATGTGCTGAGAGGAGAAGGAGTAACACGTGATACCAGAGTGGCCATACTTCTTGACCGTTCGTGCCATATGATTGTAAGTGTTCTTGCAGCAGTGAAATCAGGAGGATGTTATGTCCCCATAGATCCAGAATATCCGATAGAGAGAATAAAATATATCATCTCTGACAGCGGCTCTCTTATGTTAATCACTGAACCTCATCTTGCTGAAAAGATAAAACCGTCAATTCCTGTGCTTTATGAAGCAGACTCTGATAACCTGACCTCCCGTCACGCGTCACGCGTTACGCGTCACGATTCCCACAAAAATCCCGATATAATAAATACCCCGAAGGACCTCGCTTATATTATCTACACATCAGGTTCTACGGGACAGCCTAAAGGTGTGATGATAGAACACCGTTCTCTTGTAAATATGTGTTTCTGGTATAAACATACCCGTCAGTTAAGCGAGAAAGACAGTATGACAAAATATGCGTCTTTCGGGTTTGATGCTTCTATATGGGAAATATTCCCCTGTCTCATATCGGGTGCTTCGCTCCATGTAATAGGTGAAGATATAAGGCTTTCTCCGTCAGAATTAAACGCCTATTATGA
>JBEHWO010000200.1:0-12076 GCA_040217695.1 Vulcanimicrobiota bacterium
ATAAACAGTATCATTAAAAGCACTCCTGCTTTTACGAATAAAGCTCCCGAACCTCCTTATTCCTTTAAAAACCTCTCAAATGGAAGTCACATTTATATAAAAACTAAAAACCTGGCTCCCTTTAAAGTATGCAGTATAGAATATGGTTTTGCAGAGAAAAAAACGTCACCTTTTTTAGCTATGGCATCTATAATTATAATGCTATTATTTCTTATATTTTTCAGAGATCTGGTAAGAAAGTGAGTAGTGAATGGTAAGCGGTGAGTAGAAAAGGCCTCACTGCTCACTATGGAATAGAATTTTATTAATTGTCTCTTTCCTCGCGTCACGCGTTACGCGTTACGCGTCACTATTTAATATATTTGAGACAGTTATTTAATTATCGTTCCTATTATATATTTTCATCAATACTTTTCTATTATTTCCGGCACCTTCATTATTCGGTTCAATCTTTAAAGATCTGTTATAACAATCGAGAGCTTCTTTATATTCGCCATTATAATAGAGGATATTACCTTTAAGATTTAAGATTTCCGGGTCATCAGGTCTGATGGAAAGGGATTTATTTAAACATTTGAGAGCTTCCTGATATTTTTCCATAGTATAGAAAAGATTTGCTCTTGCATTCCATGTAATTACATCATTCTGATTTATAAAAATAGATCTGTCGAAACATCTCAGGGCTTCATCATATTTTCCCTGATCATATAATATATTTCCTTTATTGGTCCATATGATTTCATCGGAAGGATTAATCTTCAAGGCTTTATCGTAATATTTCATGGCTTTATCATATTCTCCCTGAATATATAAAATATTTCCGATAGAATTGACTGCCTGTATATATTCAGGTTCAATCTGAAGAGATTTATAATAACATATTAAAGCATCTTTATAATTTTTCTCTTTAAACAGAGTCTCTCCTTTTTTAACTCTTATAACAGCACAGGCAGGTAAAACCTGAAGTGCCCTGTCATAGCATGCAAGTGCATCTTTAAACTGTCCCTTATAAAAAAATAAATTTCCCATCTCATACCAGACGAGACCGTCATTTTTATTCATAGAAAGCCATTCATCACAGGTTTTTAAAGCTTTCCGGAAGGATTGATTTCCTTCATTTTTTTTTCCTGTTTTATAAAGAGCAAATGCTTTTTTAGACATAATAAGAGGATATGATGGATTAAGCTTTATGGCTTCATCATAAGATTTCAGTGCATCATTATAATTTCCGAACTCGTAAAAAGCATTACCCCTGCCATACCATATATCAAAACTGTCGGTTACCTGAACATTATCGTAACATTCGATAGCTCTGGAAATACATTTTGCAGCTTCTTCATACTTTCCCCGCATATTCAGGATAATGCCTGTGTGATACCAGGCACTGCCTGACAGAGGATCAAGTTCCGTTGACCTGTTGAAACATTTTACAGCTTCAGATATATGTCCTTGAATATATAAAATTCTGCCTTTTCCGCACCATGCCCCGGCACAGGAAGGATCAACAGAGATTACCCTGTCGTAACATTCAGCAGAATAATCATATTTGCCCTGAATATACAACACCCTGCCTTTACCGTTTAATGCCGGAATATAATCAGGTTTCAACGACAGTACCTTCCGGTAATAAACCAGGGAAACGCTGTAATTTCCATGATTATAGAAATATTCTCCTTTATTATAAAAAAAAGATATAAGAGCAGATGGTAAAAAAATCCAGAGTAATACAAATATTACAGATAAAATAACCGGTAGCCACAGGGCAATATGTTTCGATTTATGCTGAACCATTTATTTTTCCAGAGCTTTCAGAGCATTATCTTTATTTTCTTTAACGACATCATCATACTCCAGGTCAAGACTCTTCTCATAACATTCTATCGCTTCTTTATAGCTGCCCTTACAGTAAAGAGCAACACCTTTGGAGTTCCACAACAGGGCATCATCAGGCTCAAGAGCAATACTTTTATTATAACAGTCTATAGCTTTATCATATTTTTCCTGTTCATAATAAAGATCACCCATACCGGCCCATCCGCTGTAATAGTCAGGATTTATTTCTATCACTTTCTCATAACAATCAAGAGAGTCACTGTATTTTTTCTGTGTACAAAAAATTCTACCCTTCATAGTCAGAGCCTCTACGTAAGACTGATTCACTTCCAGAGATTTACTGAAATACTTAAGAGCTTCATCATACTTTTTCTGTTCATAAAAAGCATAAGCCTTATTGGCCCAGATAATCGGATTATCAGGCAGAAGCTCAAGAGCTTTATCATAACATTTTATGGCATCTTTATATTTTTCCTTCAAATAGAATACATTTCCCTTTTGATTCCAGCGAACTCCTGACAGAGGATATGTCTCCAGTTCCCTGCCATAGTATGTTAAAGCCTTATCCAGGCAATCTTTTGCCAGGTCATATTTTTTCTGATCATATAACGCCTGTCCCTTTGAATGCCATGTATCTGCATATTCTCTGTTTATATTCAATGATGCATCATAACATTTAATGGCGTGATCATATTTTTTTCTCAGGTGTAAAGCATCTCCCAGCTTATTCCAGCTATGAATATCTGACTTATCAAATCCTTTTCCTGCATTATAAAGACCTATAGCTTTATCTGCATAATCTCTACCTTCATTATAGCCTTTTGAAAGTAAAAGTGTACCTTTATTATATATGGCATCAGCACAATCACGATCCAGTTCAATTGCTTTTTCATAACATTTCATAGCCATATCATAATTTCCTGTATTTTCCAGGATTTCTCCCCTGGCATTCCAGGCAGGGCTATAATCTTTATCAATTCCTATAGCCCTGTCACACTCTTTTAATGCTTCATCATATTTACCCTGGCAATAGAGTGATTTTGCTTTAATCGTAACAGACGGAGCATAAGACGCCGGCCATTTATCATAATACAGAACAGCCATGGCATATTGTCCCTTATTATAAAAATTTTTGCATTTATTATAATAATGTGACATAATAACAGGCTTTAAAGCAAAATAGAGGACAAGTACAGTTATAATACCGAAAAAAAATAATACCCCTGCTGCTGCGATTATTATAATTTTTATATAACGGGCAGAGAAAAAAGAAGATTTATCAATTTTACCTGGAATTTTTGCAAAATCCGGCATGTTGTCTGTGCCGGAGATTTCGGAGGAAGCTGAAATTTTTGCAAAATCCGGCATGTTGTCTGTGCCGGAGATTTCGGAGGATGGTTTCCCTTCCGGCTCAAAGGGACAGATAGTGCTTTCGTCAGCCACAGGCGAAAGAGTAAGCTCTTCCCATGTATTCAAATCCGTAGATATTTTCTCAAGAGCGTCTTTCATTTCTCCTGCGTTTCTATAACGGTCAGAAGCTCTCAGTTCAAGAGCTTTAATCAATATTTTTTCAAGTTCCGGAGATACATTCGGATTAATATCTCTTACAGGGCCAAAGGACAGGGCTGTTTTAGGCACAATACCTGTAAGAAGACAGTGCATTGTAGCTCCGAGAGAATATATGTCAGTTCTCGGTTCAGGTTTACCGTGCAATAATTCTTCAGGTGCGTAGACAAGGGTACCAACTATTGTTTTTGTTGTATCTCCGTCCGGTTCCACTGTTCTTGCTATACCAAAATCCACCAGTATTGCCTTATTATCGGAATTTCTTATCATAATATTACCGGGTTTTAAATCTCTGTATACTACAGGCGGAGACTGACTGTGCAGATAATGAAGAGTATCAAGTATTTCTTTTGCCCATTGTATTACAAGCTTTTCATCCATACCTTCTCTTTTGTACTGTTTCAATATAGTAAAAAGATCGTTACCTTCTATATAATCCATTACCAGGTAATAACGGCCTTCCCAGGTAAAATAATCCCTGACAAAAGGTAAATTGGGATGTCTCAGTGTATGTAATATTTCTGCTTCTGTTTCAAAACGTTTCAGAATATAAGCTTTATCTTCCTCATCGCCGGAGGAAGGGCTTAACATTTCCTTTACGGCACATGGCGAATTTTTGAATCTCCTGTCCAGTGCTTCATATACGGCTCCCATGCCTCCGGCCTTGATAAGTCTCTTAATTTCATAACGATTATCAAGCAATATACCGGCTTTAAGCCTTCCGCTCTGAGTAACAATTTCTATTGCGGCACCGCACCCCTGACAGAATCTGGCATCATCTTTATTTTCATAACCGCATTTATCACAGAATATTGCCATGCATGTCTCCTATGAACATGAGTGAATGGTGAGCAGAGAATAAATATTCCCTGTTTCAATGCTCATTATTGTCCCTTTCTTTCTCGACCTTCAGGACAATCTTTATATAAAAGTTCTATAATTTTTCCAGAACTCTTTCCAGCATATATTCGGCATCCTTATAATCCGGATTTATAGTTAAAGCTTTCTGAAAACATTCTTCCCCGTCTTTATATTTTTGCCAGTCATAATAAACAAGGCCTTTGTTATACCAGGCCTGATAGCAATCAGGATCAACAGCAAGAGCTTTATCACAGCATTTTATGGCTTCACCGTATCGTTTCATAAGGCGTAATGTATTTCCTTTATTAAACCAGAGAGATATATATTCAGGATTAATCTTAATACCCATGTCATAACAGTCAAGAGAATCGTTATAATTTCCCATAGATGCCAGTATATTTCCTCTGCAATCCAGATTTTCCACAGACTGAGGCTGAAGTTCAAGAACTCTGTCAGAACACCGGAGAGCTTCATTATAAATCTTAAGATATAGTAAAGCCATAGATTTTTTCTGCAAAGCTGCTATATAATCCGGTTTTTTTTCAAGAACTTTATTATAAAGTTTAAGAGCCCCTTTATAATCCTGACGGTCAAACAATCTGTTACCTTTATTATATAATATGTCAGGATCTCTGTCTCTATTTCCGGCCCATAATATTATTAAACATAAAATAATAATACCTGTCAAAAAAGCAACAGGCAGTGCGATTATCAGGGCTGTCACAATACCTGCTTTCCTGACTCCGGGAGAAATGTTCATAGTTCTTGTTCCAAATGGATTTTCAGCTGCCTTTGAAGAACTGCATGACTGAAGTCTCTCTTTATCTATGTCAGGAACCTTTACAGCCCCGGATAAATCTCCTTTTATTTCGAGAAGATCTGCTTTCATTTCTTCTGCATTTTTATATCTGTCATAAACATTCATTTCAAGGGCTTTCATGATTATTTTTGCGACGGAAGGGTTTATATCAGGTTTAATCTCCGTGAGAGGATCAAAAGAAAAAGCCATATCAGGTATGTGTCCTGTAAGCAAACAGTGCATTGTTCCGCCAAGGGAATAAAGGTCAGATCTGGGCTCAGCTTTTCCCTGAAGTAATTCTTCGGGAGAAAACACCAGAGTTCCCACTACTGTCATTGTATTATCAGACTTTGTGATTGTTCTTGCTATACCGAAATCTACTATCATAGCTCTTTTATCGGATTTTCTTATGACAATATTTGAAGGTTTCAAATCACGATAAATTATGGGAGGATTCTGATTGTGGAGGTAACCAATGGCACCCAGTATCTCTACTGACCAGTTTATGACATCTTCCGTAGGAAGTCCCTCTCCTTCGACATTTTTAATCAATTCGCCGAGATCATCGCCTTCTATATAATCCATTACTATATAGTAACGATTGTTTTCCATAAAATAATCTCTTACAACAGGCAGGTTGGGATGTCTCAGAGTATGAAGGATTTCCGCTTCCGTTTCAAATCTTTTTATAATATATTCCTTCTGCTTCGGATCATGACTGTCAAGGGTCATTTCTTTAACGGCACATGGCGATTTTTTAAATCTATTATCCAGTGCTTCATAAATAGCTCCCATACCACCTGATTTGAGCAGTCGTTTAATCTCATAACGATTATCAATAACAGTACCTGCCGTTAACCTCCGGGCGGTAATTTCGCCGCAGTTCTTGCAGGAACTTGCAGTATTATTATTTTCATAGCCGCATTTGTTACAAAATATTGACATATAGTTAGTTCTATGATTTCTTATAATTTATTTTGTTACTGAACTGAATGCTTTTCGTGACGCGTGACGCGTGACACGAGGATTTACCAGGACATTATAATGAAATACAATAATATAGTAATGTCAGAAAAATATTAAGCAGTGAATATTTCTACAACAAAAAGAAAATCCTCTTTCAGTTACCGATTATCAATCCTCACTGTAATCACCGTGCACTCTCTCAATATTAAATTCTTTCATGAAGATATATAGTCTCATAGCCCCATGAGAAAAACATCTTCTCTGTTGCTTTTAATTTTAAATGAGGAACATCAAAGACATGAGAAACTGTTATTATTCTTGTTCCGGGAGAAACCTCTTTAAATTTTTCCGCAAGTTTCTCTCTCGTATCCGGATCGAAAACAGTAGATACGATAAAAAATACAGTACCTTTAGAAAAATCTTCCAGCAGAAAATTTCCTTCTATAAAATTAACATGTTCAAATTTCAGGGCTTCTTTTATTTTATTGCTGTAATCGATAAAGGTAGGAATGGCATCTATTCCGAATGCTTCTATACCATAAAGGATATTACAGAAGAATACTACATTACCTGTACCTGAGCCAAGATCATAAAAGACATCCTTTTTATTCAATCCTGCAAGCCTGAAAATTCTCCAGGCAGATAAAAATGGAGTTTCTCCGTAGGTAAGAGTATTTATAGGTATATCCCTGTTACGGCCTTCTGTTGCTACAATCTGATGACACATACCCCAGGAATAAAAGGCAAGAAGTTTTAGATTTAACAAAACAAATTTCCTTCTGAATAAAAAAATAATAAATCCCAGGAATTGATTGTATGTTCTGCATATATCCAGAAAAAACTGCCATATAGAACGCAGCATAAAACCTTTAAGTGTATAATCATCAGGTTCTTCGTCCTGCGGAATTCCTTTTTCGCAGAAATAACAATCAGACTCTCCCCTGGGAAGAATTCTAAAACATTTTTCACAGAAAGCTATCGTATGTTTCGGTCTTACAATAATATATACAGGTATCATCATAGGAAAGAAAAAAATTATGGCACTCCATAAAGGCCCGCTGAGGCCCCTCTTTGAGGAATCCCTGAAAACCCAGACAGAAATGAAAAATATTACAATAATGAAAACTAATTTCCAGTTGCCGGGAAGAATTTTTAATATGTCAAGAAACTGCATGTTACATGTTTCCTTATTTAATCGTAACGCGTAACGCGTTACGCGTTACGCGAGGATTGCAGACTGTTACAATGATTTAAATATTCTATATCATTACAAAACTTTCCTACTTATATAAAACCTTATTATTTAAATACTTTATATAAAACAAAAAACATAATATATTTATTAAAAATATTTTGTATTAAAATTATACATATGTATTGACAAAATACTAAATCTAATATACAATAATATTATAGCAATATAATCAAGGAGGTAATAAATATGAGACTCGCAAAAATTACAAAAAGAGGTATTCAAACAAGGTTAATAATTCTTGGTATTTTACTTATCGGTTATTTCAATCTCAACATGTATTTCAAGTATCATATAAACAATGAATTACAGAGGCTAAAACAGGCCGGAGAAATAACAAGTCTCGATGAAATGGTAAAAGAATATGTTCGAAGTAATAACAGGGCCAATCTTTATCTGGGAGCCGGAGAAGCGGCAGACATAAACAGAAGTCATACACCTCCGCAGGACAGTGATATAATAAAATACTACGAAAAATATACGGAAGAAATAAAGGCTGCTCTTGAAAAAAATCAGGTAGTCCTGGATATTATGGACAGGGCTTCTACAAAATCAAATTTCAGTTTAAATCCTGATTATAAAAAAGGGTTTGAGATGAAGGTCCCAAATTATTTACAGTTAAGAGCAATTGCACAGATACTTGAGATGAAGGCCATCGATGATATAACCTGTGGCAATTACGATGAGGCAGTCATAAGATGTGCCCAGTGTCTGGCCCTCGGACGGGATATAGGCGATGAAAACGGATTTCTTATAAACCATATGATATCCGTAGCTATTATCAATATTGGCACAAGACCTCTTGATTATATGATGAGAAACAATATAAAAGCAAATTATACCCCTGCCAGAGAACAGTTAAATCTTATAAGATCTTCCTTCAACACAAGGTTTATAAAAAGCCTTGAGGCAGAAAGATCTGCAGGAGTAAATTTTTACGAAAAGCTTACCTCTTTAGAACCGGTTGACGCTTCATATCTTGAGATGGGCCCATTAAATAAACCATATGGAAGGGTATTGATGAAACCCTATATACTTGCAGATAAACTCTATTATATAAAATATATGAGTAATCTTATAAAACAGGTTCAGACAAATCCTTCCGGTGAAATCAATCAGCCTGAATTATCAAAATATTATCTGATCTCCAGGATAATTACACCGAGTATAAAAAGAGCAACGGAACAGAATACAAAAATCGTCAATATCTGTAATGAACTTTTTGACGGGCTCGAAAATATGAGTCAATAACCTGTATTCAAAGTCTGCCTGATATTTCAGAGGGAGGAAAAGAATTTTTCTAAAAAGCGTAATAACTCTATTCTTAAAAAAGTAGTGAGTAGAAAATATATATTCCACTCACTACTTCTCTGATTGGTGACATATACTGAGGTAAGCATAAATAATACATATATTCTCCCGTGACGCGTAACGGGGGAAGAAAACGTTTATTAAATGCTTATGCTCAGGTCAGTAATTTCTGCTTTATCGATAAATAATTTATTATATTATTCTATTATTTCACTCATAACTCTTGCCTGCGGGTTACCACTGGCACATATAATATAATTAAGAGTATTTAATCTTACTGTATTTCCTTCTTTCGTTTTCCATCCGATTTTACCATCACCAGTGAAATCAAAAATCTGGAAATTTCCATTAGTTTTTTTAAGCATTGCCATATAACCTTTTTCTGCAAGGTCTTTTGCTTCTATTACGCCGGAAGTTTTCATCATTTCCTGTAATTCCTTTGCAGATTTATCCACATCTTTATCAGTAATAGTACCTTTATAATCAGCATCTGTAGCATCTCTTACGAGAACTACATCATCCAGTTCAAAAAGACCTGGCGATTTATAGCTCAGGGTTAATGCTTCAGGATTATTATTCCAGAGATGACCTACTTCATCGCCTTTTTCTGTATATACACTGCCGCTTTCTGTTGTATTAAATACCTTTACAGAAGGAGACGATACTGTTTTTCCTGCTTCTTTATCTGCTACTTTCAGAGCTTCATTCATAACTACTGCTACAGGTGTTCCACTGGCAACCTTTATATAATCCAGAGTATATATTTTTGCTTCTGTACCATCAGAATTTTCCCATGCAATTTTTCCATCTCCAGTAAAATCAAAGAGTTTAAAGTTTCCTCTTGGCTCTTTCAGCATTACCATATAGCCCTTTTCAGCAAGATCACTTCCCGCTACAAATCCTTTTATATTAAACATTTCTTTTAGTTCTTTAGATGACAGGGAAAGATCCTTATCTGTAATAAACCCTTTTGTTTTAGTCTCATCAAAGTCTCTTACAAGAACTGCATCTCCCAGTTCAAATAATTCGGGAGATTTCATACTTATTGTGACAGCGTCAGGTTCATTGTTCCATAGATGGCCCACTTCTTCTCCTGATTTTGTAAAAACTTTTCCACTTTCTGTAGTATTAAATATTTTTACGGGGATATTAGCCGGATTTATATTACTCATAATTATCCTCCTGATTTAAAAAATTATAATTGGAAAACCAGTAATGGTGAATTATTATTGACTTGAATAAAACCTGTCTCCCTTCACACTTCACTATTTTAAATATTAATTACTTATGCTCATTTCAGTAATAATATCTTTAGAAATATTAATAAAATAATATAATAAAATAATCTTTTATACAAGAATTTATTGTTAACAAATTGTAAATATTTACATAAAACTCAACAGGTCTGCCAGTCCTGTAAATCCTGAAAACAAATAGAGAAACTGAACAATCACATAAAAGACTTAATGGCAGAAGTTAATTAACAGGGGAGACATTTATATAGTACTATAAAAATACATAAAAAAGGAATCTGGTAACAAAGGAAGAATCAAAAACTCTCAAAACGTAACTTTATATGATCACTGAAGATCATAATACTGCAGAAAAGGAGTATATTTATGAACAACACTATTTTCAGATTCGATTCGCCCAAGAATGAACCAATTTATGATTATTCCCTGAATGGACATAAACATAGCATCATGAGTGAATTAAAAAAATATTCGAAAGGTGAAATAGAAATTCCTCTGATTATAGGGGGGAAAGAGATATATACAGGAAAAACAGGCAGAGTCGTAATGCCTCATAATCACAGACATGTGATAGCAACCTATCATAAAGCCACGGAAAAAGAGGTTACACTCGCCATCAATGAAGCACTCAGGGCCAGGCAGGAATGGATGACCATGTCCTGGGTGGAAAGAGCTTCAATATGTTTAAAAATTGCCGATTTATTATCTAAAAAATACAGATATACCATTAATGCGGCTACAATGCTCGGACAGAGTAAAAATATATTTCAGGCAGAAATAGATTCCGCCGCAGAAACAATTGATTTTTTGAGATATAATGCTTTTTTTGCATCTAAAATTTATTCGGAACAACCGAAATCAGATTTTGATCAACTGAACAGGCTCGAGAACAGACCTCTTGAAGGTTTTGTATTTACAGTGAGTCCTTTTAATTTTACCGCCATAGCATCAAATCTGAACATGTCAGTAGTATTAATGGGTAATACTACCGTATGGAAGCCTGCAACAACATCATTATTCTCAAATTATTTTCTCATGAAAGTCTTCAAAGAAGGAGGATTACCTGACGGTGTCGTTAATTTTCTGCCCGGAAGCGGTGAATTGATAGGCAACACTGTTTTTCAGAGTAAAGAGCTGGCAGGCATACATTTTACCGGTTCCAATAAAACCTTTAACTCACTATGGAAAAATCTGGCAAAAAATCTGGAAATCTACAGATCTTACCCGACAGTGGTAGGAGAAACGGGAGGAAAAGATTTTATTTTTGTCCATGGTTCTGCAGTTCCTGAAGAAGTGGCTACTGCCATAATAAGAGGAGCTTTCGAATATCAGGGACAGAAATGTTCTGCCGCATCGAGAGCCTATATACCGAAATCTCTCTGGAATAAAATCAAAAAAATTCTCACAGAGAAAATTTCTGAAATCAAAACAGGCGATGTAAATGATTTCAATAATTTTATGAACGGTGTAATAGACGAACACTCCTTTGATAATATAATGAACTATATAGAAAAAGTGAAAAATTCGCCTGATGCAAAGATTATTGCAGGAGGCAGAGGCGATAAATCTACAGGTTATTTTATAGAACCTACTGTAATTCACACAACAGATCCTCATTTTATAACAATGGAAGAAGAAATATTCGGCCCTGTTATGACAGTATATGTATATAATGATAAAGATTATGAAAAGACACTTCATATATGTGATGAAACATCTCCTTACGGGCTGACGGGGGCAATATTCTCAACAGACAGATATGCAATGGTGCAGGCCTGCAAGATATTACGATATGCGGCAGGCAATTTTTATATAAATGACAAACCTACGGGAGCCATGGTGGGTTTACAGCCCTTCGGAGGCTCAAGAGCTTCGGGAACAAATGATAAATCAGGCGGATATTTCAATCTTCTGAGATGGGTAAGTCCGAGGACAATAAAGGAAACCTTCGTACCGCCTGTTGATTTTAAATATTCATATATGGAATAGTGAGTGGTGGGTGGTGAGTCGTGAGCTGTGAGTCGTGAGTCGTGAGTGAGTGTCTTATTCTTTTTACTTTTCACTAACTTCCATGACCGTTTCGATCACAACGAAGTATGAGGATTTGTTCCTCCCGTAACGCGTAACGCGTAACGCGTTACGATTCTCATATAATCGTCAGGAAATAAAACATTAAAGTCACTGCCATAAGATCTGCCGAACCGCCCGGATTTATCCTCTTCTTATTATATCTCT
>JBEHWO010000201.1:0-11997 GCA_040217695.1 Vulcanimicrobiota bacterium
TGAATAAAATGCATGTTTTTGATAAAAATACTGAAAAGTCGCTACTTAATAAATAAGAGGAGTTTTTGTAGTTCAAAGTCTGCCCTTAAGGTACTGTAAGAAAATAACTCTGGCAAATTCTGGTTTTTCTCCTCGCGTCACGCGTTACGCGTTACGCGTCACGATTGTAAATATGATAAGGTTATTTTTTTACAACCCCTGAGATTTATAAAAACTCTGAACTATAAATATTAAACTATTTATGTATATAGGAGTAATAGGGCAGGGACAGTGTGATGATGAGACTTATTCCATAGCAGAAGAAGTTGGGCGTTTGATAGCTAAAGAAGGAGCCGTTCTTGTATGCGGCGGACTGGGAGGTGTTATGGAAGGTGCTGCTAAAGGTGCAAGAACTGCCGGGGGTATGACTCTGGGTATTCTCCCCGGTTTTTCCAGAACCGAAGCAAATCCCTACATATCTGTAGCTATTCCTACAGGTTTTGGTGTGGCCAGGAATATTCTTGTTGTAAGATCATCTGATGTATTGATCGCCATAAGCGGCGGACATGGGACTCTTACAGAAATTTCCTTTGCTTTACATTTTGCCAAACCTGTTATTGGCCTTTATACATGGGGGCTTACAAAAAACGGAAAAGAAGTCGAAGATATTATATCTGTAAGAACCCCGGAAGAAGCTGTAAGTAAAGCTATGGGATTTATAAATAAAAGTAAGTAGATACAAAGGTGATTAATTCAATTAAACCGTCATGGAATAATGAAAGAAATACTATTATGGAAGTTATAAATGATATTCCGAGAAAAAAATTATTTATTAACTGGCAGAAATTATCTTCCCGCCATCCTCTTACTATGATGAGATATCCTCTGTCTTTTGCAGAGAGAGATATAGATTATTATTTGAAAATGCTTAAAGGCCAGCCTGATGAAGAAAATAAACTGAAATCTGTTCTTAAATCTTTGCCTGAAAAAGATATTCTCATTTTATTTACTTCAAAACATCTGGGGGGCGGTGAGGATACCTATTCTTGTGAACTGCTGCATAAATTTATTTTTGCTCTCACGAAGATTTTGCCAAAGCCAAAGATGATAATATCATTGAATGAAGCTGTTGAGCTTATGAGCGAACAGTCGCCTGTTCTGGACAGTCTGAGGATACTCGAAAAACAGGGTGTAAAAATTTATGTCTCAAGTTCATGTGCAGATTTTTATAAATTGTCTGAAACTATAAAAATCGGAACTATGATTGATATTTATGATATATCCAGCTATATTCTGAACTCTGCCAGGATAATTTCTTTATAAAATAAGTTTTTATTTTTATACTTATGTTTAATTATAATATTTAGAGATGGTCTTTAAGGAATTTTTAAGGTCTTTATGTTATTTTTAATATACATTCTATAAATATACTATATTTTTACATTTCAAATATTCGACAAAGCCATTTTTTTAACTGCAGACAAAAATATTGAAATTTTGTGAAATTATAGTAAATAATAAATAAGGAGAGAAAACATGAACATTAATACAAACCAGACTATTTATAATCCCCTTATTGTGAAAGAAAAAGGAGTCAGAGCAGAAGAAAAAAGTCTTACTGGTCAGGACAGAGTAGACAGAACCCCTTCGAACAATTATGATGTAAAGTGGGAAGAATTTTCCAAAAAAATGAAAGATCTGGAAAAAACTGAAAAATACAGAAAAGCAGCAATAATGGGAGGAACTGTTATCCTGGGCGCAGCTCTGGGGGCAGCAGGAGGTCTTGTCACAGGAGTAGCAGGAGCAGTTATTGGTGGTGTATCTGGCTTCGTGGGTGGAATTACTGCAGGTGCAGTTGCAGGTGCAGCTATTGGAGATTTAATTGATCCCAATGCAGGTTCAGGTGCTTTAGCATATGTTGGAGTTGGCATGATTGTTGGATCAGGAATAGGACTGATAGGAGGAGCTATAGCCGGTTATGGAGCTTCTTCAGTTATTGGCGGAGTTTCAGGAGCTCTGGGGGGAGCTTATTTAGGCCATACACTTCACTATTCGAATGAAACTCGTCTGACGGAGAAAATAGAAAAAGAAGTATTCGGTAAATAACTTTTAACAGATTGAGGTAAATAAATGGATATAAAAAGTAATTATAAAAGCAGTAATACAAAGCAGCAGACAATTACCAGGAAAAACGAAAAAACTGTAAAGGCAGATGAACCCAAAGCTGGAAAAACTTTACCGAATGATGGTGTTAAAATTTCTCCTGATGCTAAAGATGATAAAAATTTAAATTCTGACGGTCTTGCCGGTTTTGAAAAAGGACTTAATAGTGTTGCAGGCCAGGATAAAATAGTAGAAAATAAGGAAGTAAATACAATAGCTAAAAGTCCTGATGAAAAAGAGAATAAATATGATGATTTTATTATAAAAGCCAGCGAGAATTACAATATAGATCCGAATTTATTGAAAGCAATGATTAAAAAAGAATCAGAGTTTAATCCGAATAAAAAAAGCGGTGCAGGAGCCAGAGGCCTTCTTCAGCTTATGCCAAAAACTGCTAAATCTCTTGGAGTAAAAAAACCTTTTGACCCCGAACAGAGTATAAATGGAGGAGCTAAATATATAAGTCAGCTTCTGAATAAATATGATGGTAATCTGGAAAAGTCTCTTGCCGGATATAATGCCGGGCCGGGTAATGTCAGCAAATATGGAGGAGTTCCTCCCTTTAAAGAAACCAGGGATTATGTAGAGAAGGTTACTGGCTATTATAATGATTATAAAATGATGGCATCCGGCCGGTGATTGAAGAAATATGTTGTGAGTGATGAATAAGGATATATCCACTCACCACTCACAACCCACTTATAGCCTATCCGAAAAGTAATATTTATGTTTACACCGTTCCAGTGGGGCTCTGGAACAACGAAATCTCCGATTTTATTCTGTAAAATAAAGCTTTAGATAAAAATTAAACACAGGCAGTTTATCTAAATAATTTAACATGAAATATTATTTTTTTTACCGAAAAGACTGTTGATTTATCTCCATGATGTGTAAAATCTCTCAAATAAAATAGCTTGCAATAATAATAAAATTTTTGTATAATATGGAAATTACAGGTTTTTGTAACCTGTACCACGATAGGGCCTTCCTACTCTAATAGAGTCGCATGGCCAAAGGAAGGAGGTGTTCTGGTTTTGGTGAGAAATTATGAGACTATGTATATAATTGATCCTGTTCTTGAAGAAGAGGCAATTGAACAGTTAACAGAAACTATTAAACAGCAGGTCACGAATTTTGGCGGTACTATAGTTGAAGTTGATTTCTGGGGAAAGAAAAAACTCGCCTACGAAGTAAGAAAGCGTTTTGAAGGTATATATGTAGTCATTAAATTCCAGGGTGAATCAGGTATAGCCAACAAACTGTCTCACTTCTTAAAGATTAATGATAAGATTTTGCGCTACATTGTTGTACTGGAAGAGTAATTGGGAGGTGTTTTTTTGTATAACAAGGTAATTTTAGTTGGCCGTTTAACCCGGGCTCCCGAGTTGAAATACACCAATACAGGAATTCCTGTTACACGTTGCAGTATTGCTGTTAACAGGAATTATAAAAATGCTCAGGGTGTTTATGAAACAGACTTTTTCAATGTTGTCTTCTGGAGAAAACTTGCTGAAATATCGGCGAAGTTTTTGAAGAAAGGCAAACTTGTATTGATTGAAGGTCGTCTTCAGACTCAAAAGTATCAGGCTCAGGATGGTTCACAGAGAACATCCTTTGAGATACAGGCAGACCAGATGCAGATGCTGGATTCAAAAGGAAAAGAAGATGGTGAAATCGCTCCCCCCTATGTAAAAGACGGCGGTTCTGCTCCTGATATTCCATCAGATATGGATTTCTCCGGTAAAGAAGATGATTACGTTAAACCGGGACAGGATGATGTAGATTTTGAAGATGTTCCTTTTTAGAAAAGCTTAAGGAGGTGTCAACTGTGTGCCATGATACTGTCATGGCAGCAGAAGCAAGTGGCTACAAAGAAACAGAAAAAGGTAAAAAAGCCAAAAAAGAAAATTTGCAATTTTTGTGCTGATAGTGTAAAAAAGATAGATTATAAAGATGTGCCAAAATTACGTAAATTTACTACTGAAAGAGGTAAAATACTTCCCAGAAGAATTTCCGGTAACTGTGCACATCATCAGCGTATATTGACCATAGCTATTAAAAGGGCCAGAAGTATTGCTTTGCTCCCTTATACGATGGAATAGGCTGATGTAACTCCCCATTCCTCCCACTGTACTGTGGGCTGGTTAGTTCGTGATAAATGTAATGTCATGGATCACGATTTTGGAATAATTTTAGGAGGTGTAAAGGGAGTCCGGTAGGACTTTTCATATAACAATGAAAGTAATTCTTGTAGAAGATGTCCCCAAGTTGGGCAAAATGGGCGATGTTGTGAAGGTTGCCAGAGGATATGCCCGTAATTATCTGATGCCAAGAAAACTTGTTCTTGAAGCAACAGATGGCAATATAAGGCATATAGATGAAAAAAAGAAGGTTGAAGATAAAAAATCCAGGAAACGTCTTGAAGAATCTGTTAAACTTGTTTCGAAATTAGAGGGTATGAAAGTTATCTTTAAAGTCCGTGTTGGAGAAGAAGGTAAATTATACGGTTCTATCACCAGCAAGGATATTGCTGAAAAGATACTCGCTGACTCTGGTATTGAAATAGACAGAAGAAAGATAGTTCTTGATGATCCTATAAAAGTTGTAGGCCATTATAATATTCCTGTAGTCTACCACAGTGAAGCAAAGGCAAATATTTTGCTTGAGGTTCAGGAACTTGTAGAACAGGAAACAGTTTAAACAGTTACCAGTGACCAGTGACCGGTGACCAGTAAAACTGGTTTATTAGTTTAACGGTTTAATCTTTAAATTTTTAACTTTCAACATTAAACTTATTATAACTGATCACTGATCACTGATCACTGATCACTGAAAAGGATACCCGGCATGGAGGGAGACTTTTTAAATAAAATCCCACCCCGAAATTTGGAAGCTGAACAGGCTACGCTCGGTTCTATGCTCATAGAACCGGACAGTATCCCGATAGCTACTGAAATATTGCGGAGTGAGGATTTTTATATTGAAGGACATCAGATAATTTTTAAAGCCCTTTGCTCTTTATATGAAAGAGGTGAACCGGCTGATATTATTACTCTGGACAGTGAACTGAAGAAGCTGGGAAAACTTCAGGAAATAGGCGGCCTGGGCTATCTGACAACCCTTACAAATACGGTTCCTACTGCGGCAAATATTGAATATTATGCCAGGATTGTGTCAGAAAAGGGACTTTTAAGGGATATAATAAAAACAGGTACAAAAATAACAGAACTCGGTTATAGAGAAGACAGCAATATAGAAGAAATAGTAGATGGCGCTGAACAGATGATTTTTCAGCTCGGTCAGCGTAAAAAGGTTGAAGATTTCATACATATGGGTTCTGTTATGAAAGAGAGTTTCAGAAAAGTTGAAAGTCTCTATCATAATAAGTCTCATGTAACAGGTGTTACAAGCGGTTATGCAGAGCTTGATCGTATTACTGCCGGATTTCAGCCGGGAGAACTGATCATTGTGGCTGCCCGTCCCGGCATGGGAAAAACTGCTCTTGCTTTAAATATAGCCCAGCTTGTGGCTGTAGAAGAAAAATTACCTGTTGCCATATTCAGTCTGGAAATGAGTAAAGAACAGGTAGCACAGAGATTAATCTGTTCTCAGGCCATGGTAGATGCTCACAGACTCAGAACAGGCTATCTCAATTCAGATGACTGGCCGAAACTTACTCAGGCCATGGCAGAACTTTCCGATGCCCAGATTTATATAGATGATACCCCCGGTATTTCCATTATGGAAATGAAAGCAAAATCAAGAAGAATAAAGATGAGAAAGGATATACAGATTATAATAATAGATTATCTTCAGCTCATCAGTTCAACTAAAAATGTGAACCGTAATGAACAGGTAGCAGAAATATCGAGAGGTTTGAAGATTCTTGCAAAGGAACTATCCATTCCCGTTATAGCTCTCTCACAGCTTGCCCGTGCCGTGGAAAGCAGAACAGACAGAAGACCCCAGCTTTCTGATCTGAGAGAGTCAGGTGCAATTGAACAGGATGCAGATATGGTAACATTTATTTACCGTGATGATTATTATAACCCCGAATCTGATAAAGTCGGCACGGCAGAAGTCATAATAGGTAAACAGAGAAACGGCCCCCTTGGCACAGTGGAACTCCTCTATTTAAAACAATATACTAAATTTGTCAGTAAAGATAAATATGAAGTAGAAGGATTCTGAGCAGTGAGCAGTTACCAGTGAGCAGTTACCAGTGACCGGATACGCATCACGCATCACGCATCACGCGTTACGCGTCACGATTATAACGCATCACGATAAAAAATTATCTCTCCAGAATCTTGATTATTAAAGATTATTATTATATAATAGTGAAACATTAAAAAAATCGCCGGTGTAGCTCAATGGTAGAGCAGCTCACTCGTAATGAGCAGGTTGTCCGTTCAATTCGGATCACCGGCTTTATTTATTGGTCAAGCAGTCCTGTCCATGAAATCTCTTCCGGGCATTTCATACCGTCAAAGAGAAGTGTTTCTTCATGATCCTTTATTGTTACCGATTTTGCTCCCAGAACGGTAAATTTCTCCGATAGAAGTTCTATATTATAAAGTCCTTCCATATTCCATTTATCACCGGCAAAAGGATTTTCGGACATGTTAATCCTGAAATGCAGCTTCCCGAAAACTGCAGTCTGAGTGTCTATTGCCACTACGGGAATTGACGGATAATCTCTCCTTATATACTCCAGATGTTCCGGTATCCCGTATTCTTCATAATGAACCTGAACATTTCCCGGAAACATCTTCAGACCTTCTATTCTGCCTTCAAATGTCTTTGCTTTCGGAGTATAGAGAATATTTTCCATACCCATACACATAGCACCGGCACTTACACCCATGAGAAGACCGCCTCTGAAAATAAATTCTTTCAGGGAATCTGTGAATTTTTTCCCTGAATTCAATATAAGGTCATGATGGCGTAGTCCGGATATGACAGACCATCCTCCTCCCAGGTATATTATATCGCTTTTATTCATATAATCTTCGAATAACTCCAGTTCTGCTTCTCTGGCAAAATCCAGATGTTTTGAACCTGTATCTTTCAGTCGTTCCCGGGAGAAATATTTTTGCGACATGTCTCCTTCCATCGATGGTATAAGGAAGAATTCCTTACCTGTTTCTTCCATTTCTATAAAGGTATCCAGTTCTTTCTGCGAGCCACATGCAAAGATACCTGCTTTTACTTCCTGAAGGCTGAATTTTTCCAGAAGATAGCGCTGCATCTTCCTGAAATATTCCAGTTGTCCTTCTATTTCTACACTGCCAGGCAGAAATAATACTCTTGTATTTCTTTTTATGTGTCTCATGGCAAATGCAGGTATGGCTTCATTATCAGGATAAAAACCTTCGAAATTTTCTTCATTTGCCGCACCATGGACATAAACCGCAGGGTATGTAATAAGAGAATAAGAAGATGTTTCTGCCAGTTTTTTTACAGTCATAGCGGCTGAAAGAAATTCCCTGGTTCTTACTTCTTTTTCCAGCAGTTCCCTGTAGTATTTAAGTCTGTCTTTCTGATATTTCCACAATTTATGAATATATAGTTCCCGGACGTAAGGAATATTATGTTTTTTACAATATTCCTTTACTGATTCATAGAGGCTGAGCGTTCTCCCGCTGTCATATTTCTGCTTCAGTTCATAATGGCCTATGGAATTATCATGTTTTAAGAATATTTCATATATAAGGAGATCCTTTAGAATTTTCACATGACTCTCAGGGAAAATCCCAGGATTTTCTGATAAATAGTTTCTTAACCCTTCCGTAACAGAATTCTCTTCAATAAACCCTTTAAGTCCGCTTTTCCCGTCTTCTCCGTAAAGAATTTCTTTATGTCCAACTTCTCTGTAGAGTGTTGTAAGATTATTATAGAATTTTTCCAGTGAATCAGTGTCTATTTCTTCAATTTTTTCTATTTCTTCTTTTATTTTTTTTATCTCTTTTCTTATAGTCCTGAGATTGAATGTCCATTCTGCCAGTTCCCATATCTTCTGTCCTTCGGCAAAGTGAATTTCCCACAGAGGATTAATTGCTCCGTCTCTCCTGTTTTTCCCGTTATTATTTGCATATTCCAGTATAATTTTCTCCGGATCTATAAATACATTTTTAACTTTGTTCATTTCTACGCCGTAATCTGACAGGCATAGAGATATATTATTCACATAAAAAGAAGAAACATATTCCTGATATTTTTCCTCTATGGCCGCAGATATAAGGACATCATTATCCACAGGCGATATAAGATAAGGTTTTTCCGGTTCGATCTGGTCATAATTTACATCTATTCTGAACCTGCTTAATATATCGCCTGCTGTAAGATCTCTTTTTTCTATTACAATATTGACTGCTTCTTTAGTTCTTGCAACTTCCCTGGATGTTTTGGAAATAAGTTCTTCAATACCTTCTCTGCTTGTAAACCCTGCCAGTTCTTCATTTACAAAGGCACGGTAATATTCCTGTGCTTCGGAAGCAGGATGAGGAAGGGAATACTTCCCGCTTTTTATATATTCCATAAAACTATCTTTACTTATGTGTTCTATGGATGTGATTGATTTTTCAAGTTTAAGAATATTCAGATGAATCTTAGCCACACGATCTGCAGACAGATCAGGGCCCTGGTTCCTCTCTCTTCTATACCGGCTCTTACATTCTTTGAGCTTCTCCAGAAAATCATGACTCACTTTAATATTAAAATGCTCTTCCATAAGAAACACTGCTTCCGTGGCACGGAGAACTGCATCTTCCGATACATGGTTATTGAAATCATCGAAAAAGTATGCACACGATGTATAGGCCCGTCTCATTCTGTTCCATATACAGAAGAGTGACCATATTTCATCTTTTTCTGTTTCATAGAGGGGCATGATAAGATGTTTTTCGAAAAATTCTTCCTTTGACAGATAGGTATATGCCTGTTCTTCTGTTATGGAAGGATATACGGTTCGCAGATAATTGAATTTTTCTTCATGTTCATCAATTGTAAGCTCATCGAGTCTGAATACCATAAAATCTGCTTTTGCTTTCACAATATCTTTAAAACAGGGTGTAACCTTTTCTTTAAACAATTCCATTACTTTATCTTCTATTATCATTACGGCTTCACGAAGATAGGTTTGATAATCGGAATTTCCGGAGTCAAGGCTGCCGAATGCCCACCGTCCCGCTCCTCCTGCTTTTATTTTATTAAACCTTCTTATATCATAGCAGACGTTTACTCCTCTGTAGAGATCTTTTCTTATTTCTTCTTTTCTTTTTCTGCTCAGAGGAAAGGTTTCTTCCTGTTTAAATTTTTCCATCTGTTCAGTAACAAAATATTCCCACAGACTTTCATCCACCGGATCAACTGTTCCGCCCTGAAGTTTTCTTATTACAAGCATTTCGGAATAATATCTTATAATGTCTCTGTCTGAACTGTTCATTAAATGTTCTATGTCTATACCTTTAAGTGTTGTGAAAGACTTGATTTCATATCCTCCGCATGACCATGATGTGGGAAAATCCGGTAATTCTGTTTCCGGAAGTGAAAATTCCTTTCCTTCAATCATGGCTTTCATCTTCAAAAAACGAATATAACGGGAAGGGGTCATTATTATAACAGAAGGGTGTTTTCGTCTGTATATTTCTACAGGCAGTTCTTTGAAAAATCCAGATACGTCTGCATGACAGTATTCCCATCTGTGATGGACAAGTTCACCGTCATGTGCAAGTAATACCATGCTGTTATGAGGTATGTTTTTTAACATATGATTCATTGTATTATGGGGATTATCTGTAGTCCATTTATCAAAAGAAAGTTCCTTACTGAAATGATGATAATAAAAAACCATAAGTTCCAGCTTTTCTCCGCTCTCTTTTTCCCATTTTATTTTATACGGTTTTACTGTATTTACAAAATAGGCAGACTGATCGCCTCTTAATATGATAAAATCTACTCCTTCTTCTGCAAGACATCTGGCTTCTCTTATACCTATGGTACATTCAGGTATCCATATGCCTCTGTAACTGTCTTCAGGGAGAGGGCCGAATATAAAATCCCTGTATTTGATACCGGCTATTATTTCTGCACGGAGATCTTCTTCATTTCTTATAAGAGGAAGTATTTGATGTGTATAGGTTTGAGCCATAATCGGTTCCCGTTTGCTGCACTTTATCAGTCTCTCCAGTATGTCAGGCCTCTTCTGTCTGAACCATTCTAAAAGAGTGGGGCCAATATTTACAGAATAATATTGATATACCTTTGACATAGAATCGTAACATTCTTTGCAGATTTTTTCATGTATATAATCGGCAAATTTCACGTCATATCTGTCCGGTTGATAGATATGATGGTGGTCCGAGAAGAATATGGCTTTGCCGGAGTATGCTGCCACCGTTCTTTCTATTGTTCTTCTCAGAGCTTCCCTGAACGGTATTATTATTGAAGGATTTTTTTCTTCTACGAATTTTTGAAATTTCAAAAGAGCTTCTACTGTTAATGGCCCCTTTTTACCGTGCAAGAAATCTTCAATAAGTTTTTTAAGACCGAATGTTTCATCTTCCACATACATAAAGGTTTTTGTGCTCTGTGGTTCTATGATTTCAAAGAGGTCTATCATCTGTTCGTAAATATTCATACTTGCTCCTCCCGATATATGTGTTTTTATAAATGAAAATCGTAACGCGTGAAGGGAGGATACATCTGTTCAGTGTCCTGTTTTTACACCGACATTTGCTTCCACCCGTCACGCGTTACCCGTCACGGGTCACGGCATATAAGAATATGCTCTATTACTGACCTGAGCATAAGCATTTAATAAAAGGTTTTCACCCGTCACGCGTTACCCGTTACGCGTCACGGCATATACATGTATTATTTATGCTCACCCCGGTAAAAAGATATTTATGATTGACTTTCAATTTTTTCCTTTATCTCTGTTTGAATTCTTTTCATTTCAACATTTACTTTTTCCGGCGCTATTTCGACGATCCTGTCAAGACATGTTTTTGCTTCGTCATATCTTTTGAGTTTATACAGGGCAAAACCCTTTTGTTTCAGCATATCCGGGTTGTCCGGTTCTTCCTTAAGTATTTTATCAAAAGCTATGAGACACTCCTTTAATTTTCCCAGATCATAGAGGGCAAATCCTTTTAATCTTTCAAGTACTTTACAGAATTCACCTTTATCTGAAATTAAAACATTCTCAATCCCTTCTTTTTTACTGTTTTCTACAGCCCACCACTGCGGTTTAAATTCCAGATCTTTTCCTTTCGGTGCCAGAACAAAGGTTCCGTATTCATAAAGAGGTTTTGTACTTATCATAAGAGGATTATGGCTGTTTATTAATTTTACCAGTTTCTCTATTTCTTCACAGGCCAGGGTAAACCCCTTTTTCTCCGGTAAATGTACAGCTATTCCTCCTCCGTCATTTTCTACTATTATTTCTTCTCCTTTACGGTTTTTTAACATCTTATATCACCTTCCAAGTGCTTTTAAAACTTCTGCTCTGTTTTCTTTGGCTTTTGTATAATTGGGGTCTATTTTTAAGGCTTCATCATAACATGTAAGAGCTTCTTCCAGCTTTTTACCTGCTTCATCAGGTTTTCCCTGTTTAAAAAGAGAAGCTGCTTCTCTTTTTAAGACACTCCCTTTACTGTTCAACTGGCTGGCTTTTTCATTTACATTTGAGTTTTCGGCTGTGCAGGATACAATAGAAACTATTATTAGCAGAGCTATTATCACTGTTATGATTTTTTTTAATGTCATAAAAAATCTCCTTTTTCAGTTTACTTTAATAATTTCTTTTATGTTTAATAAAATCCTTCCTGAAAGGTTTAATCTTTCTCCAGT
>JBEHWO010000202.1:0-11965 GCA_040217695.1 Vulcanimicrobiota bacterium
CGGGGAAATCTTCTTCAGGTTTCTTCTTTTCTTCCTTCAGATTTCTTCTGTGTCTTTTCTTATTAAGTTTACTCAGTTTATGCACATGTTTACACGGTTTTTCATAGGGGCCGTCCTGGAGTCTGTCAAGAAAGGAATAGAATGTTGCTACTCCAGGAGGATTACCGGGAGTAAAACCGGAGAGGATACAGAGAATTTTTTGCCTTTTTAATTGAGTTACCCAGCCGGTAATACTTGCTTCATTTAATAATGTCATGAGCAACAAAGAACGGAGCATAGAGAGAGGCTCTCTACAGGGACGACCGCCGGATTTGTTTCTATAGAGAGATTTAAGGAGCGGTGCTACCGGGTCAAGGTTCAGGGAAGTAATAGTAAAAATTTCTCTCGAATAAGACATTATTTTTAGAATTTCTGCAGGAGTTTGCATAGATTCTTCTAAATATTGTCTTACTTTTTTAATATATGTGGTGTAAACCGCATACATCACCTCTTTTCTTAATAGATTTTTTGGATACTTCTATAATACTGAAAAGAGGTGGATTTTTTTAAAAGATTTTACTGAAAAGTTAAAATATATTGAAGAGTATAGTATAAAATAGTTTCCGAGAGTTATAATTGAAACTTTTTTAGAGGATTAAATTTACAGAAAGTAGAATTTTTATTCCAGACCTGGAGATACTTTAGAGTTTCAGAAAAAGCTCATTCCTAAAAGGAATTGAAACTCAACCTCCTTAAAAACTTAAAATGTATTTAACGGTCCGTCCAGCTTACCTAAAAGGAATTGAAACTAGCAAGTTTTTAGATCCACGACTGTATAACGTTATGGTAGTGAAGAAAATTATGAATATCTGGAAAAGAACAACATAGGAAATTTTGTTAAATATAACAATTTTCATCTGGAACAGAAAAAGAAATTTAAAGAAGATAGATTTAGAGTGGAGAATCTATATTATGACAGTAGCAGTGACGAATATATCTGTCCTGGCTTAAGAAGATTAACCTTTAGAAAAGAAGAAGAGCAGACGACTGATAATGGCTATAATACAAAACGACGTATATATGAATGTAAAAGTTGCAAAGGTTGTAGTTTAAAGGCTTACTGCACAAAGGCAACCGGGAACAGGATGATTCGAATAGGTTTTAAATTAAACGAATATAAGACAAAGGCAAGAAGTAACCTCTTATCTGAAATAGGTGTTAAACTGATAGGGAAAAAAGCTACAGAGCCAGAGACTGTTTTCGGAAGACTCAAATGGAACTGGTCTTTTAAAAGATTCCTTTTAAGAGGTCTTAAGAAGGTAAAAATTGAGTGGAGTTTATTAAGTATTGCACATAATATTGTAAAATTAGCTACCATATAGAGGTTATATGGAGTAATAGGGAGAAATATTATTACATTCTTGACTTAAATTAATACCTTTTTATTGATAAATGTAAAAAGGGCTTGCCCAAAAAGGTTATTTTGGGACAGCCCCTAATTCAGTTACAAATTCATATAATTTATCAGAGTTCCTGTGATAGCCGATGAATTTGTCAGAATCTGTATCGGGAGCATGATTATCAGGCCCACGATGATATATTACAGTAAGAGCCTTTTTGTCTGCATCGGAGTAGCCGTCACTTCTTTTACCATAAAGAGAACCCTGGGGCCAGTAATTCATAACTGACTCTTCCATATTGGGGTCACTTACAGAAAGATTTTCAAAAGGATGCCACAGCGGAAAGGTATGGCCTATTTCATGCCTCAGATTACTTTTAAAAGAAATATAATTCTCATACTGTGCAGATAATACAACCCCACCGCCTCTTATCCATGAATCTCCGTCACATAATCCGCCTCCGAAACCTGCATTATTGCCTGACAGGGTCTGTATCATAGAAATACCTATAGCATTATAACCATATGTAATATAACCCCATTCAGGTGTTTCATAACTGACTGTCCACCGTGGATCACTGGCTGCACTGCCATTATAATATTCTATTACAGGGTTTGAAAAAAATCCGTCTGCCAGTTCTCCGACTTCTGCTACGACAGATGTTATTTTATCCAGTGTAGCCTGAGAAACGGCAACGTTGGGATCATCCCACATATATTTATATATAACAAATTTAGGTTTTGTTTCCCATCGTCCGGTTCCGTCATGACCGGGCCATTTTGCAAGGGCACGAAACATTGTGGTGTTAAAATCATATGGTAGTACGCTTATATTCTGTACCCCTCCTGAAAGATTAACAGGTAAACTTCTGGTAATAAAATTACCGCTTACTGTCATACGGTATGTTCCTGTTCCCGCAGATGCAATAGTATAATTACCGGCAGAATCGGTTGTTGCTGTTTTTCCGTTAATGGAAATATTTGCGTCTTTTACGGCACCGTTTGTAAATAAATTATAAACTTTTCCTGTAAGGCTTCCCTGTGCCGGTGTATTTGTAGCAGTGGCACCGGATACCGGCGTACCGGTAGCGGTGGCAACGGATACCGGAGTATTGGTAGCGGTGGAACCGGATACCGGCGTATTGGTAGCGGTGGCATTGACTGACGGTGTACCGGTAGCAGCAGGTGTATTTCCTGTTATGGGAGTCGCTGTTGCCTGTACCGCCGGTGTTACAGGGACAGGAGTTACGGTAATTGATACTATGGCTCCTCCCGTGGTTCCTCCTCCGCCGCCACAGCCGGTAAATAAGACGGCCAGTATTAAACAGGCAATATAAATATTCTTCATTTGATTTACCTCCTCTTTTATTACTGACCCGGGCATAAGCATTTAATAAACGGTTTACTCCCGTCACGCGTCACGCGAGCATATATGTATTGCTTACCTCAATAATCTCTGTATTTTTTAGTAATAATATAATTATAACCTGACATTGTAATGTAATAAATTGACTGAAAGAAGTATTTTTTTGTAAAAGGACTATTCGATTTAAAGCTCAAACCAGCTTGCAATTCTTGTTTTAAAAGGATCGCTCCTGAGAGAGGAATAAATCTTAAAAAAGTTGAATATTTTCTGAAAGAAAACTTTTAGGATGGAATAGAATTTTATTAATTGTCTCTTTCCTCGCGTCACGCGTTACGCGCGTCACGATTTAATATATTTGAGACAGTTATTTAATTATCGTTCCTTGCTGCAGGGGCAACACAGGGTTCACCGTCACAACCGGATAATCCGGCAAATTCTCTAAAAATTCTTTATACTGAAACATTAACCATAAGGACAGAAAAGAAATGAAAATAGATATACACTGTCATACGAGTAAATATTCTCCATGTTCCGAACAGACACCGGAAGAAATGATTGAACGTGCAATAAGAAGAGGGATGAAGGGCATTATTATAACGGAACATCAGAGACTCTGGGAAAAAGAAGAACTGTTTAAATTACAGGAGAAATTTCCTGACATATTGATTTTAAACGGTGTAGAACTTACTGTTTCAACGAATTATAACACATATGATGTTCTTGTATATGGTCTGGCACAGGGTTATGAAATACCGAAGAAAATGTTAACAGTAGAGGAAACTTTTGAACTGTTCGAAAGAGAATGTGCCTTCGTGCTGGCCCATCCCTTTAGATTTTCCAGGGTTATGAGCATCTCAGACAATACACTCGGGAAATTTCATGGAATAGAGATTGATTCATCGAATTTTACCCCCGGTACATCAGAAATGGCCATAAAACTTTCAGAAAAATTTAATATTCCCTGCACAAGTGCTTCCGACAGTCACAGCACGAAAACAACCGGTCTCTGGTATATAGACATACCGGAAATTTCTTCTATGGAAGAATTTGTGCAGGTAATAAAAAAAAGGCTGTGGAAAATAAAGGAGGTTTCTTTAAAGACAGAAGAGAAAATGGAAAAATCCATGGAAAATATGAAAAAGATAAAAGAAAAATCAAGAATGGAAACAGTTAAAAAGACAGAAAAAATTCTAAAAAAATGCAATGAAAGCCATTCAAAGAAAGCATGGTGGAAATTCTGGTAAGGACTGGAAATAAAGCGGGAATACAGAAAAAATATTATGGCTTCCCGCTTTCACAGGGATGACAGATGAAGAAATCGTAATTCCCGTTTTATCTGTACAGGTTCCACAGATCTTCCATTATCCACATAATCTTACTGTGCACTTTTACCATTTCAGGAAGATCCGTATTCAAAGTATAAAAACTTCTGTCCATCTTATTCATCGGATAATCTGACGAAAAAATTACCCGGTAATTCTGTTCTGCTGACTTTGCCGGCAAAAAGTTGAAGAGGTATATGAGCCCTTTCTCCCCAGGCACTCTCACTGTGAGAGGCAAGAGGAAAGGCAAGATAAAGAAAATCTCTTCCCAGATTATAACCGCGGCTGATAAGGGTCATAACCATTTTAAGAGTTACTTCATAATTATCTTCCGGCCATCCGCTGTCAAGATAAAACTTCAATTTAGCCCTTCCTTGAAGAGGTTCTTTTTCTACTCTTTCAATCAAATCGTCATGCCAGGAAAAAGTGCTTGACATACATGCCGCTCCTCCGAATACTTCAGGCCACTGCCAGGCAAGGTAAAAGGAAAGAACTCCTCCAAGAGAGGAACCCATAATAAAATTATTTTCCCTCCCCTGCATGGTACGGTAATTACCATCGATCCAGGGTTTGAGTTCTTCCACCATAAATCTCCCGTATGTTTCATATCCCGGCTTTGTATATTCGTTAAACCTGTCTTCTGCATAAACCCCCACTACTATGGATTGATCGATAAAATTCATCCTGTCAAGGAGTTCGAGAGTATTATTTATCTTCCAGTCCTGTCCGAGGAAAGCTTCCTCGGGAAAAAAAAGATTCTTTCCGTCATGCATATAAAGTACACTGTAACGTTTCAGTATATTTTCATTATATCCGGGAGGCATATAAATACGGAGTTTCCTCTTCATATTAAAAACAGAAGACGGAATTTCCGTTATATCGGTAATTGTTCCTTCTTCGGAATCGTAAAAATAAGGATAAAAATCCTGCACTTCAGGCATATCCATAATAGCCAGTTTATTCATTCCCCGTGACCATAAAAGGCGGGAACCAAGTTTTATGCATGGTTTGAAACCCAGATAATATTTATCATGACATACATGGAATTCATAACAGTGCCTGTCTTTATCTACATCTGTCGGTTCTATCCCGGATGTCCAGTCTTTTTCCGAATGAATTACTATGTTACCTTCTTCAAGGGGATAAAAAATTCTGATAATAGCTTCGTACATATTTCACCTCATAGTAAAAACTTCAATGAGCTCTGACGTATATTCGGGAAGTTCTTCTGCAAAAGAAATGGTAAAAGAGAAAAGAAATAAAAGCAGCAAAACAAATAATTTTTTCATAAAATCCCTCCCTGAAAAAATGAAAAGTGAGTGGTGAAAAGTGAAAAGAATAGGAGATTACTCACTTTTCACTTTTCACTCTATTATTCCAGTGCTTCCCTGACCCTTGATGCCAGATTTTTTATTGAAAAAGGCTTCTGGACAAAATGCACTCCTTCGTCCAGAACACCCTGGTGAGCTATCACATTGGCTGTATAGCCTGACATAAAGAGACATTTGAGAGCCGGATACCTGGACAACAGATATCCTGCCAGTTCACGGCCATTCATTTCCGGCATGACTACATCCGTAATAAGCAGATGAATTTCTCCGGCATACTTCCAGGCAAGGCTTATGGCATCACCGGGCGTATCGGCAGTCAGAACTTTATAACCCAGTTGTTTGAGCATGGCTTCAGCCAGTTCCAGTAATATTTTTTCGTCTTCTACCAGAAGCACTGTCTCATTACCGCCTTTTACCGGTTCATCCGGCTCTTTTGCGGAAGCGGTATATGAGTCGCCCTCATACCGTGGCAGATAAATATTAAAAGTCGTTCCTGAACCCGGTTCGCTGTAAACATTGATAAATCCGTTGTTCTGTGAGACTATGCCATAAACAGTGGCAAGACCGAGACCGGTACCTTTGCCCAGTTCCTTTGTAGTAAAAAATGGCTCAAATATATTATCCAGAGTTTCTCTGTCCATACCGCAACCGTTGTCACTTACAGAGAGCATTACATATTCTCCCGGAATAAAACCTTTATGAAGGGCGCAATAATCTTCATCAAAGGATGTATTACCTGTTTCAATAATGACTCTGCCGACCCCATCTATGGCATCCCTGGCATTAACTAAAAGATTGGCCATTATTTGATCAATCTGGGCAGGATCTATTTTCACAGGATCCAGATTGGAAGCAGGCTTCCAGAGCATTTCTATATCTTCTCCGATGATTCGCCGCAACATTTTAAGCATACCGTCTACGGTATCGTTTAAATCCAGCACAGTGGGAGAAACCAGTTGCTTTCTGGCAAAGGCCAGCAACTGTCTGGTGAGATTTGCCGAACGTTCTGCAGCTCTGCGGATTCTCTCAAGATTTTTATAAACACTATCGGAAGGTTGCAGGTCATACATAGATATCTCAACTGAACCAAGAATTATACCAAGCATGTTGTTGAAATCATGAGCCACTCCCCCTGCCAGACGACCGACAGATTCCATCTTCTGGGCATGCATGAGTTGTTCCTGAAGTTTCTGTCGTTCAATTTCCGCTCTCTTTTTTTCTGTTACATCAAGCATGCTGATCATAAGATTTCTTTTGCCTTTTCTATCAGTACAGTCAGTCATATATTTTTCCACGAGACACTTTTCGCCGCTGGCTTTGATAAAATAAAACTGATAGTAATGTTCATAAGGCTCACCTGCAACGAATTTCATATAGTTATTTACGACAAACTCCAGTGACTCGGGAGCAAGGAATGCAAGGAAAGAATCTGCCCCTAAAACCTGTTCTCTTGTATAACCGCTGAGTTCCAGCATCCTGTTGTTTACCCACAGAATCCGGGCCTTTTCGTCAATTATACAGATGGCATTATGGGAATATTCCGATAGTGCACGGAATCGTTCCTCACTCTCAAGGATTGCTTCTTCTGCCTGTTTCTGTCTGGTAATATTACGACCGCTTGTACGTATGCCCAGGAAAGTACCTTTAGAATCGAAGATTGACTGCCAGGAAATATTCAGCCAGAACATTGAGCCATCCCTGTGAATATAACGGCATTCAAAATCTTCACCGGAAGTACCGTTTGCAAGAGCATGCTGAAATTGACTTCTGGACATTTCTCTGTCTTCCTCTGCTACTAGTGTCGAAATGAAATCAGGTATGGCCAGGATTTCTTCCGGAGTATAGCCTGTAAAATTTTCTACGGCAGGATTTACCCAGATAAATTTCCCGTCAGGGCCGAACCAGGACTCCCAGTCTACCGTATAATTGGCAATAGTCCTGAATTTTTCCTCACTCACTCTCAGTGCTTCTTCCATCTCTCTGCGCTCTGTCACGTCATTGTAGATAGTAACAATATCACCTGTAGGGATCTTGAAAATATCAGTTTCAAAATATCTGCATGAACCGTCATCAAAATAGACTTTTTCAGCAAAAAAATCCGGTTTCCCTGTTTCCCGGACTTTCTTCATAACAGAAATGATTCTGTCATTATCAACATTCGATTTCAGGTCAGAAAGACTTATGCCGATTACATCATCACGAGATTTACCTGTCATCTTCAGACCGGTTCTGTTAAACCCTGTGATAATATAATCAGAGCCTTTGCTGCCGTCATTCATGACATGGTAAATAGCAGATCCGCTCGTCATACTGTCAAAGAGTCCGAAGAACAGTTCCTCGCTCAATTGCAGTTTATGTTCCTCTTCTTCTCCGTGCTTATTATCTGCTCTATATAGCTCTGCAGTATAAGAAGGCTCTCTGTTCCCGGAAAATTCGGGATCAACCTTCTTTAATTCCCTGTCTTTCAGTTCCAGCTTAATCTGACAGAAATGAAGTTCATCGGCAATCTCTCTTTTTTCCATGCCTTCAAGACTGTTCAGTTCTTCTATCAATTTCTCATAGGGAATATGTTCGTAATTTTTCAACAGTTAATCCTCTTATAACGTGAGTCGTGAATCGTGAGCGGAAGATAGTCTTTACAATTGACGATTCACTTAACTTCTATTGAGTTAATATGCTCTCGTGACGCGTAACGCGTGACGGGAGAAAGACAGGTTCACAGATATCCGTTGTCGTATTTACCGCCGGCAGGACTAAGGACCTCCGTTCGGGAATACCCCTTTCGGTATTTCATCGCCCCTGTAAGTTCTGTCAATAATAGCTGCAGGATTGGGCATGTTTACAGTTTTATTTTCACCATCTTTCAGTTGAAATTCAAGAGTGCTTTCAGCACTGTATTCACGGTAAAGAGGATAAGTGACATTACATAATTTACATCTATGTACTTCTCTTAACCTGTAAGTCCCGGGAAGAAGATCTGAAAAAGTGACACTGTTCCGGCCATCTTCCTCTTTATTGGTCTGACCTGTCAGGTAAACAGTCCAGACTTCATCATATCTGTATAATCCCATGTCATCTAACTTACAACTGCAGACTACCGTAACACTTCCCCTGCAGGGAGGTACAGGCCCGGAAGTGGGAGAAGGAACTGCCGTAATTACTTTATTGACGGAAATCTTCCATCCATCCATGGAATAATTTATATTAAAAAAATACAACAAACCGGTCACATCTATATAATATATACTCTGTCCCGTATTTCTGTCAGGTCCGAAACCTGTCAATGATTCAGGTATATTTCTGCCGTCTACAACAAGAGAAGCAGGAAGACGGGACATATCTGCCTTCAGCCCCAGATATTGGAAGAAAAGCTCCATAGGAGCATACATCCTGTTATTCTGATATATAACTGATGCAGGGAATGTAACACCGTATATCTTAAGAGGTTCTCTGTCAGAATCGCAGAAATTGCCTGCAAGCGGTACAGTACCTGCCGATATAGAAACAACATGACATAATAACAACAGAAAAGTAATATAAAACATTTTCTTATACATAAATACAATACTCCTTTCTGTGCATAAAGATTCAGTCTGCTTAGGGGTTGTCAAGAAATAATCCAATCATATTTACGTCTATATCGTGACGCGTAACGCGTAACGCGTGACGCGAGGATGATAACCTTTCTAACAATTTGCCAGGGTTATTTTCTTACAGTCTCTTATTTCAATATTTACTGTCCTGTTATTACTGTAGTGAGCATAAATAATACATATTTGCTCTCGTTACGCGTAACGCGTAACGCGTAACGGGAGGAAAACTTTTATTACATGCTTATGCTCAGGTCAGTAAGATGAAAACTATGTTTTTCCGGGAAGGAAATTTTTCATAACATAATCCATGATTTCTTTTCCGGGAGTAATGAAACTATCTGCCATACCTATATCCAGACGAAAAACCTTTTTCCCGCTGCCGGTGAACAAAAGGTACCCCTTTACATTCCTGTCCATATCGGTATCTACAAAGAGCCATTCCCTGTTATTTACTGTAATAAATTTATGTTCTTTTATCTTGAATCCGTTTTTTTCAAGACCGCTCAACACATCTCTGACACCGGCTCTGAGTTGAGCAATATCTTCCATATCAAAAGAACGAACCTGTATCATAATACCCGGGCCTGCCAGTATTTTCTCCTTATTATATTCTTTGACACTCAGAAGAGCAGGATATTTAAACAGCACATCCCTGTTATGTTCATCTCTGTATTCACAGACGGGATAATTCTCTACACCTGTTTTATAAACAGCCCGGTAGGCTATATAAGATTGTGTTATAAAAGGTATTATGGCTATAATGAGAAAAAGGAGAGAATATATACTGGCACCTTCTTTATTCTTTTCTTTTATTACAGGCGGTGATATGAGTATAGCATAAATAACCCCTACAATAAGTCCTCCTATATGGGCGGAATTATCTATACCTGAAGACATAAAACCGTATAATAAATTATAACCGATACATGAGACCATGCCTCCTGCAAGCTGTTTTCTCAATCTGGCAGGGATTTCTGTGCTATAACGATATCCGAGATATGCTGCTGCTCCGCACAGACCAAAAATGGCTCCTGAAGCCCCTGCTGCTACTATATGTCTGATAAAAGCACTTGCAAGTGAACCTCCTATGCCTGCCAGAGCATAAAGAGCCATATATCTCGGTGTACCGAAATATTTCTCAAGTGTGGAGCCGATACTTAACAGGGTAAACATATTTACAAGTAAATGAATGGCACCTATATGTAAAAACATCGAACCTGTAAGACGCCACCACTCTCCGGATTTCACAAGAGGGCCGTAATTGGCTCCGAATCGTAAAAGAGTATAAAGACCGGTCGAGCCTCCAGAAACAGTGGTCCACAAAAACATGGCGATACAGACAAAGAAAATCAAATATGTACCATAAGGCTTGTTTTGTTCCAGACGAAGTTTAAAGTCATAATACCTGTTTTTATATTCTTCAATATAATTTTCAGACGGAACCCATCCTGTTTTTACATTTATAACGGAACTTTTAAGGGCTTCTAAAAAAACTCCTCCGTACTGTGTGGAAATCAGAGACGGTTCAAGAAGATCTACCGAAGCGGCATAAAAAACCCTGCTTATTTTAAATTCAAGATTTTCTGTACCGGGAAAATCCTTATCATTAAAATTTCTTCCCTTTAATTCCCCGGGACATCCCTTTTCATAAACATAAAAAATATAAATATTGAGGAAATTTTCAGGCATTTTTTTATCTTTAAGTAAAAGAGAAATAGTTTCCATCTGTTTTTTTATCTGTAATATATCAAGTCCGTCACCTTTGATTATAAAAATACCTGTATATATATTGTTCCCTGTATTACATCCGCCTACAAGGCGATATTCCGGTAATTCAATATCAAGTCCTGTTGTATCCAGTTCAATACCTTCATATCTCTTATGCAGTTCTACAGATAAAGTGGTAGCGAAATCTTTAAAAGTAACCATAATACCGCCTCTATATTTTATTGCCTCAGCACACATTTTGTTCCTGTAAGGTATATGGCACATACGGTGCAATTATCAGCCAGACCGTTCTGTAACTGTGCAGTTCCTATATCAATATATACCTGACCTATAGAAAAGAATATACGGCCTTTCTGTGCAGGGTATTCCAGACACCAGCCAATACCATTATAATAATGCCATTCAATAGTTGTTTTACCATGAGCGGCATACAGTTCTGTCACTGTAGTTCCCACACCTGTGCCTTTTACTGTCCTGAACCTGCTGTCATAAATACCTATACTTTCTATAGTCGGATTGGCATTATTGGGAAGACCGGCAGATGTCATTAATTTAGTCCCATATTCTAACTCGGGAGGAATAATATAAGTAAAGGTATAAAATATCAAACCGGCAGGCTCCATAGTGTCACTGGTAATATCTTCTTTTGATACATAGGCAAATGTATTTGTACTGGCACCGTATTTATCGGCAGACCTGCCCATTTTATCAAATACGTTCTGCCTGGTTTCTCCAAGCAATATAAAAGGAGTAAAAGTATTTGAAGTACGGTCATAAATGTAAATACCCTCAGGTTTGATAATATATTCATGTTTCCATTGACCGGCAGCAGACAGAAATGAAGGAATAAATACCAGACATATAATGATAACAGAAATGAATGACTTTAAAAACATGATTTTAACCACCTTTTCTTTAAATTTATTTTCCAGTTTTAAATAATTTGATGTCTTCCATTGCTCCGGATTTTCTTCTGTTAATTCTACCATACTCTCCCCTCCGCAGTTACGTTATTACAGTATAATTATTTTTATTCTTCAGAAATCCTTTTAAACAGCATAAAATTCTGAAGTCATTCAGAGGAAGGAAAAACATAAAAACCGTAGAATTATTCAGTGAGTTGAAAATAATATGATTAAAAAAAATTTTTATATAATAATATTTTTACTGCTTTTATTCTCTCTTTCTTCGGCAAAAGAAGAAAAAACAGACACATACTTTTCATGTATATTACATGTAACGGACGA
>JBEHWO010000203.1:0-11925 GCA_040217695.1 Vulcanimicrobiota bacterium
CCTTCGGATATACCTCTTTATATAGAAAGATGTAAGGAATGTAAGGGATTATTCTTTGATCCACTGGAGCTGGAAGGTCTGATAAGTCTCTCGAAAGAAGGAGACGGTAAATCGGAGAATAAAGGTCTAAAAGCTTTAGGAATCCTTCTCATGGAAGAAGGCAAAGGAGAACCGTCACAGGTCAAGTATGTTAAATGCCCTGTATGTAAAACTTTTATGAACAGAAAAGCCTATGAAACCCAGTCCGGTGTGACTATAGATTCATGCCAGCATGGAATATGGCTTGACGGGGGAGAATTGAACAGAGTCCTCAGATGGCTCAAGGTTCAGGAAAATAAGAAAAAAGAAGAAAAACATATACATGGACAATCTCAAAGTCCTGCTCCTCCTATACAGCATGTACAATACTATCCTGTCCATCAGTCTTCTCAGAAAAATTATACGATGGAAATAGTATGCCTTGTATTGAAGATTTTTAAAGAGTTTATAGATTAAGAGACTGTAAGAAAATAATTCCGGCAAATTATGGTTATTGTCCTCGTGTCACGCGTCACGCGTCACGATTGTAAATATGATATGGTTGTTTTTTTATAACCCATTATGAAAGTGACGCGCAGGAAATACGCGTCACTGAAATTTATACCAGTAATTCAAATTTTTATTATTAAAAACCTGTTCCGTAACAGGGGAAACAACAGAAAATTCGACACATTCATATCTATCAATATCCTGCAACTCTATGAAAAATGTCACTTCATAAATTTTCATGTTTATTTTACTTTCTGCATATTCTATTTCAGGAGAAGTGATGGCAATTTCCTTTTCCCAGCTATTATAAGGGCTGCTGAAACCGCAGTATATAATCATATGATAAAGAGCGTTTTCATCGGGAAAAACTATTTTACATTCATCAATATATTCTTCGGAAAGATGGAAATCACATGTTACATAGGCTTTAAAGTTAACTTCCAGATGGCCTGTCATATAGTGTCTGAAATGAAAGCCCGAGTCAAAATACACTTTGTAAATTTCATTGTAAAGGTTACCATGTCTTTCCAGTTTCTCTATTTCTTTCCTGTAAATATCTATGGAATAGTTAATTCTGTTTTTGAAATAGGCTTCTATATCCAGAAGAGAACTTCCGTATCTCGGCAGAGAGAGTATTTCTTCTTCGTCATCAAATATTACGGGCATAAATCCTTTGACGAGCATGATATAATTTACAAAACATTTTCCCACTCTCCCGTTTGCATCTGAGAAAGGGTGAATTGCTATTATAAGGTGATATATCTCTGCAAGCCCTTTTATAAGTACATACGGATCGAGTGTATACCAGTCTATCTTCTGAAGATATCCTTCAAGAACAAGCATTTCAATCTGAAGTCTGCCACCTTCTACGGTAGTGCCGTTTTTATCGTCAAAGTCAAAAAATCTGAATTCACCGGGACTGCATGTATAGGGTGTGTCAAGGTTTTTATAGAGTAAATAATGGATTCTCTTTAAAAGGTCAGGGGTTATGCCGGGAGTATGAATGGAACATGACATGATTTCCTGAAAAAGATTTAAGAGGTTATTTCTTGCAACAGTTTTTAAATAGTGGGGAGGATAAAAGTTTTCATATCCTATCGTGCCTTTCATTATGGTCTTTGACGTTTCACCCAGAGTAAGGAACATTTTTTGAAATACTGCAAGATTTATATTCTGAGGAATTCTGTCTTTTATAGCAAAAAAGAGCGGAAAATCCAGAAATTCAGGACAGGAAGGTTGAAGGACTGGGACAGGATTTTCAGGAGGATTCTGAATTTTTTTACATAATTCAGAAATAATATGAATACTGTCATAATTTGTTATACATTCCTGTGGCATAAAAATAAAGGATTTAACAAGTTCTATTTTTCTATAAAAAGTTTCTCCCAGTTTTCTGTTTATGTCCGGTAATTCGTCTGTTTCAATCATTCCCAGAAACTTTGCAAGGTCAATATTTACACCGTAACCTCTCTGAAACATCTGTTCTATAACATATTTCCGTGAAATTTCTTCTTTGAATGTTGCCTGATAAAGTTCTTTATTGTAATGCCATTTCTGATAATAATAAAGTAATGTCAGCTCATCATGAGGATGCTGATCGTAAAGTTCTCCCAGTTCCCATTTCATATGGGAAAGTTTACCGTATATCCTGTCATGGAGTATCTGACAGTATGAGTCCCAGTTATAGGCTGATGTGAAATCTTTTGGTTCTGACATTTTATGGATCGTGACGCGTGACGCGTGACGCGTGACGCGTGAAAATTCCCTCCCTTTAGATCGTGACGCGTAATGCGTCACGCGTGAAAATTCCTTAACCGGTTGTAACCACTCGCTTTTCACTTCTCACGACTCACTACTCATTTCTTTTCACTTCTCACGACTCACTACTCATTTCTTTTCACTTCTCACTACTCACTACTCACTACTCACTTCTCACTTCTCACTTCTTTTCACTTTTCACTTTTCACTTTTCACTTCTTTTCACATACTTATCAAGCCATCTGTTTACTTCCCATAGTTCATGAAGCAGGGATTCTCTTGCCGTATAAGAGTGGCTTTCACAGGGAAGTATTACCAGCCTGGCTGTTCCTCCGAGGCCTTTTATTGCATCATAAAGTCTCTCGCTCTGTATCGGAAATGTTCCGGGATTATTGTCTGCTTCTCCATGGACAAGTAAAATCGGTTCATTAATCTTATCTGCATGATTAAAAGGTGACATTTCAGAGTAAACATTCGGTGCTTCCCAGAATGTACGTTCTTCTCCCTGAAATCCGAAGGGTGTGAGAGTGCGGTTATAGGCACCGCTGCATGCAATACCTGCAGAAAACAGATCCGTATGGGCCAGAAGATTGGCTGTCATAAATGCTCCGTATGAATGACCTCCAATGGCGATTCTACCGGGAGATGCCACACCGAGTTTCACCACTTCATCTACTGCTGCTTTTGTACTTGCCACAAGCTGTTCTACATATTTATCATTTGGTTCTTCATCTTTTTCTCCTATAATGGGCATTGTAGGCCTATCGAGAACTACATAACCCTGTGTAAGCCATACGAGAGGTGATGTGGGATAAATTCTTATAAAACGATAGGGAGATATGGTAATCTGCCCTGCCATATCGGCACTCTTAAATTCATGAGGATAGGCCCACATAACCATTGGCAGAGGCCCGTCTTTCGGAGAATATCCTGCAGGAAGATAGAGAGTTGCCGTCAGTTCCACTCCGTCATTCCTTTTATAGCGAAGTATCTGTTTTTTTACCCCTGCAAACTGCGGCATAGGATGGGGAAAGAAGGTGAACTGTTTTATATCGTTTTTTATCACTTCTCTTACGAAGTAATTTGGTGGTTCTTCCTGGGCTTCACGGCGTGTAACAAGTCTTTTATCTTCAAGCAATCTTACCGAATATTCATAATATGGCTTTTCTGACTGCCATAAGCGTTTTGTTTTTCCTGTAGATACATTGAATTCATCCAGAAAAGGACGGCTGCCTTCAGGCGATGCTCCTTCTCCTGCAAAATACAATATATTTTCATTTGAAATCATTATGGAAGTGCCTGTGTCTGTCGGTTTGAGAAGAGGTTTCCCGGGGTCGTGGTATTTATCTTCCCTGGAATAGGTAAAAAGTTTTATCGGTTTATTCGCAGGTGTTCCGGGAGCAACAAGCCACCCGTTGATCATTCTTGTTTTATTCCAGTATTCCCATACAATGGCCATACTGTCATTACACCATTTGATGTCATTTAATCGTGTTTCCAGCGAAATAAGTGTTACAGGCTTGCCTGTGAAAGGAGCATCAAGCATATAAACTGTATCTCTTATATCTGCTTTTACCTGAGGATCTCCTTCATCGTGAGCCTCTACCCAGTAAAGAGTAGAAGGGCTGTCATCACGCCAGCTTACCGAACGGGGCCCCCTGGGGACAGCATCAAAAGAAATAGGAACATCATCTGCAAGGGGAAGATCTGCAATTCTTTTGATGAGTTGTCCTGAAAAATCCCATATTTCTACAGATCTGGGGAAACGATAGTCAGGAACCAGGTAAGAAAAAGGTTTTTTCAGTGTCTCTACCAGAATATATTTCCCATCGGGGGAGGGGGCGCATTCTGTTATCATACCTTCAGAACCGACAGAAACTGCTTTCCCGTCAGTAGTAATTTTTGTAATCTGTGATTTTATGTAATATTCAAACAGAGATTCATCATATGGATTTTTCAGAAGATCCTGATATGTGCGGGCAGGAGATTTTTTACCTGTATTTTCCTGTATTACAGGGCCGACCGGAACTTCAGGTTTCTCCGGTTCCTGTCCTCTGTCTGACGGAACGGTTCTGCATATAATGGTTTTACTGTCTGAAACCCAGTAGAAAGAATCGTTATAGATATTGTTTATCTTTATGTCTGACAGACATCTTGCACGGCTGTTATTGATGTCTGCTACCCATAATTCAATGTTTTTTTCATTATGTACAAGGAATGCTATATGGTTACTGTCAGGTGACCATTTTACATTGTCGAAATGTACCTGTTCCGGGAGGCCGGTGATTTTTTGCTCTGTACCGTCAGAGAGTTTTTTTAATATCATGTCATAATAATATATGCGTCTGCTCTGGTCGTTATTCCTGGGATTAATGCGCAATCCTCCCAGGCGCAGTTCCGGCACGGATATTTCTGCTATTGTCTGCAGGGGGTAATAATACATAATGACCATCCATTTTTCATCAGGGCTTATTCTTACAGAAGGGGTTACAGGAGCGTCTGCTATATCTATAATTTCTTTCGGAGGAACCATATACGGAACCTGAGTTGATTCATTTTCCTGTGATGAGACCTTTAAGGGAAAGAGAAATAATAATAAAAATAGAGAAAGTAAAATTTTTTTCCGGAGAAACATTATTATAATACCACCTTAATCTGACAATTTATGATGCAGTGTGTTTTTGTCTGTTATATATTAGAACTTACATTTTGGATATAGCATATCTGGCTAACTCTACAAGTCTGTCAAATGTCAGGTCATTTCTGATAATATCCACAAATTTCCTTCTTTCTGCTTTATCGGAATTCTTTAAAAATTCAATCATCATAACTGCCGTTTTCTGAAGGTCAACCTTTTTAGCAGTTCCGCCGGCTGCGGGAGAACTCTTATCATCATAAAAATATTTTTTCATTACAATCTTCCTTCCTCTGTTATTTCCGTCACGCCTTTCACGTCACGGTATTATTATTATACCATAATAATGCAACAGATAAATTCGTGATGCGTTATAATCGTGACGCGTAACGCGTAACGCGTCACGGGTACCTTCCACTACTCACTTTTCACTACTCACTTTTCACTACTCACGACTCACTATTTAATACCAGTTTTTCCCGAGCATTGCATGTCCTCTGTTTACCAGATCCGGGTACCATAGAGTCAGTTCAGGCGTTCCATAAAGTAAATAATTGACACATTCCCAGCCCTGCATAAAGGCATGATCCTGGTTTGCCACTTCATATTTCCATGCGCCGAAACGGCCTCTGCTGTATATGTTATGTTTCATCAATTCGGGAATTAAAATCTTTATCGCTTCGTCTCTCATAAGGCATGGCACAGGATAACCGTATTCTATTTTTTTGTACCATGTACTGTAAACCTGCTCTTCCGATTCGATAAGTTTTGTATTAATGAACCCCTTTATCGTATCTTCCACTACTTTTTCCTGATTAACAGGTTTTACGGGAGATTCTGAGACTTCACCCATTAAAGACCAGTATTTTGAAATATCTGCAGAGTTATTTGGACTGTAATGGCTGAAAACTGTTACTCTAAAACATGGAGATTTACTTTCAGGGAAATACATCCAGCATTTTTTCTGTAGATTTTCCGATGGTTTTCCCTTTAAACCAAGTCCTACGACATGGGTTGCGGAATGAGTGAGCTTTTTCGTTACATCTCTGAATTGTTTCAGATCAGACATATTTATGAACTGATCCAGAGGAATGGTATTTATGAGAATATCATAATCGGTGTTGTTACCGTTCTCGAAATAGATCTTCTTTTTGTCCGAATCTATTCTGCAGACTTTATGGTTCCAGTGAAGTTTTTCTCCAGGCAGTTTTTCTGCAAGGCTCTTCCATATTGCTCCTGTTCCTCCATGTTTCGGAAAGCGGAACCGGTTATTTGGGCCCCAGGAAACATCATCTGTATTGAAGATTATGTTCTTTGTAACCCTTTCCAGATCTGTCACCGCAACCCTTTCACCGAGCCATGAAGACTGCATTGCAGAAGGAGGGTAGGCCCATACCTTGAAATTATAGGGAAACATAAAGAGTTCCGCTATGCCTTTACCGAGTGTGTAAAGTATCCATTCTTCAAAATTTGCCGGTTTTTTTTCAGGCTTATTTTTATAAAGTTCTATAAGTCCCTGAAGGCACTTCCATTTTTCTTCATCAGGGAGCCGGTGTATATTGTTCTGGAAAGGATAGGGGACAAATCTGTCACATATCCATACCCAGCTTTCTCTTTCATGATAAATCCACCCATCCTCACCAAGGAGAAAATCCATCATTTTATCAAAAGTGCCGTAATGGCTGAACTGGACATGACCTCCCAGATCCCATGTAAATCCTTTATCGTCTATATGGCTTGAAGAAAGCCCTCCTGCATAATTTTCCGCTTCGTAAAGTTCCCAGCTATTATTTGAAATTTTTGAAAGTTCGAAAAGTCTCCATGCAGCTCCCAGTCCTGCAGGGCCTGCACCGAGTATGACTATTTTTTTCATTGAATAAACTCCTTTTGTCAGTTATAATTGATGAAGGGTTAACTGTGAAGAGTTTATATACCTTCACTGCTAATTATTTAAAAAGTTTACTCGATTGCAGATGATTAGTCAATATTTATAAGGTGTTCTTGATTGAAAAAAATACAATTATCCGGGAAATTCAGGGAAATTTACGAATTTATTCAATTCTGGTAAGGCTATGCTGCTAAGTCAGCAAAAAAGAGTGATAAAATCAAAATCAAAAGAATTCAAATCAAAAATTTTAAATCTATATAATCTTTCTGATGGAAACTCTGCGAAATAAAAAAGGTTCACCTTTAAAATCTTGCTGTTACTTTATAGTTATGCTAGAATGAAGACAGGTAACATATAGATTTCAGGAGGTGGAATATATGTCGCTCCTTGAATATGAAAAGGAAATTCAATATTTAGTCAATGATAAAGGAGAACCGAAATCTGTTCTTATTCCTATTGAGATATGGGAGGAAATAAGCTCGGAAATAGAAACAAAATATCTTTTATCAAACGATATTATGAAGAAGAGATTACTTGAAGCAAAAGAAAGGGGACATGGTATTCCCTGGGAGAATGTACGTGAGAATCTTGGAATTTGATCCTCATGCTTTTGATGACCTGGCAGATTGAAAATGATAAAAAAATAGCAGTAAAAATAACAAAATTAATTGATGCTATTATAAGAGACCCGGAAAAAGGGCCAGGTAAACCTGAAAAACTTAAATATGAACTTTCCGGTTGCCGGTCAAGAAGAATAAACAGTGAACACAGAATTGTGTACTAAATTTTGCAGGACAAAATTAGAATTTTATCCTGCAAATATCATTATAAAGAATAGATTTTATCCGTCTTCATAATGAATGACTATATCTATTGCTCTTTACCCTATCATCAGTGGAATAGAGACAATTATCATTACATTGTAAGCAAAATATTCTTGTTCTGAAAAGGCCTTTTATAGCAATCTGTTCTGACTATTTGTTCCATTGATCTTCCCCGCAGGTAAGGCATTACTGACTTTCAGCAGGCACCTTATTCCCGCAGGAACAGATACTCGGGCCGGCAAATCCATGTCTCAGAGGAGTTTCACAGTTAGGACAGGTACTTAAAAACTCTCTTGCTGTTATATCCATATATTCTGATTTTCTACCGTTCGCCAGGCGAGTATATGTAACGTCTATGCTGCCATGGCCGCATACAGGACATCGTAAAAAAACGAAGGTAAGTAAATGGGATATTATGGTTAATACTATACAGGACAGCAAAACCCAGGGAAATATAAGACTAAAAATACCATTACCGGGATTCCGCAGGAATGAATCAATAAGAAGGGAAATGATGACAATTACAACAAGACAGGCAGGGAATAATATGGTTAAAAGTTTAAACGTATTGGCCCATTTCACACGTCCTTCATATATTCTGGCAATTTCATGGGGTGACATTTCTCACATCTCCTGTTCTACGGGATTTATAAAATATAAAATTCTTGAAATATAAGTAATAATCCTGCAAAAAAAATATTTTAAATAATAATGTTGTATAGGTTGAAAATAGCTTAACTGTAGAAAATACATTGCTGAGGTGAGTATAAACTCTCGTGACGCGTAACGCGTAACGTGTGACGGGAGGAAGACTTTTATTACATGCTTATGGTCATGTCAGTAATTATACAGGTTGTTAATAATTAAGATTTCGTTGAAATCCTGTGCATGTCTTTCACCTCAGTTCATATGAAAATAAATTTTTATTTGCCGTAAATAATATAATAAAAGAAATAACGAGTAGAATAACTGCCAGAGTTATAGCTTTATTTAAATCACCCTGTAATCCGAGATAAACGGCAAGTGACATTGTCTGGGTTCTCCCCGGATAATTGCCGGCAAAAATAATAGTTGCTCCGAATTCTCCCACTGCTCTGGCCCATGATAGAAGAATACCGTTTACTATGGATCTCCGGGAGAGAGGAAGAATAATATCTTTAAAAGCCTTCCATTCAGATGCACCGTCTATTTCGGCAGCTTCTATCAGGTCCGCCGGAATCATAGAAAAGCCGTTCATAGCACTCTTTATATAATAAGGTGATGAGACAAACATCTGGGCAAGAATAACAGCTATAGGAGTAAAAGCTATTTCAATACCCAGTGTATCGAATAAAGTACCTGAAAAACTTCTTCTGCCAAAGGCAATAAGTAGAGCAAGTCCTGCTACGGCAGGAGGAAGAACAGAGGGGAGATCTATTAATACAGAAAAAAATCTTTTTCCTCTGAAATTTTTCCATGCCATAAGATATGCCAGAGGGGTTCCGAGTAAGAAAATCAGTAATACGGACAGAGAACTCGTTGACAGAGTAAGCAATATTGCCTGACATATATTGTAATCTCGTAAAGAAGAAATAAAAACGTCCGGAGAGATTTTTAATAATAAAGAAAGAACCGGCAAAAATAGTAATGACATTACAGGTATAGTTGTGAAAAATATATAGGGTGAACCTTTTTTCTTCATAATTCTCCTGCAATACAAGCTATTTATCAAGGGGGATAAAATTATATCTTTTAAGGATGGTCTGACACTCTTCAGAAAGAAGAAATTTGACAAATTTATCTGCCAGTTCCATGTTTTTCGCATGTTTCAGTGAAACTGCAGGATAAGATATGGCAACATTAAATTTATCGGGAATTTTTATAGTGCCGGTTTTATTGCTTTTAAAATCGACATCTGAAACATAAACAAATCCTGCATCTCCTTCTCCGAGAAGGAGCTTGGTCATAACAGCTTTAACATTTTCTTCTCTTGAAACAACATTCTTTAAAACCTTATCTTTAAACCCTTTCCGGGAAGATTTCTCCATAAGTTCAAGGCTTTTCACCGTATAACGTCCTGCCGGCACAGATATGTCAGCCATTACAATCTTTAACCCTTTGCCGGTGAGATCTGAGATGTCTGTAATTTTTCCGGGGTTATCACGTGGAAATACAATAATAAGATGATTCCCGGCAAATATCTTTGTTTTTTCGGGAACTATTAATGAATTTTTCACACACTCATTTATTTCTTCCGGACCTGCAGAAACAAAAACATCTCCTTTCGCTCCTTCCTTGAGCTGGGCAAGAAGTTTCTGAGAACCCGCAAAATTAAAAACAACTCTGACTCCCGGGTTTTTATCTTCAAATGATTTCCCTGTTTCCCTGAATGGATCAGTAAGAGAAGAAGCGGCAAAAACCGTAATAGTTTTAACCGATGAGCCGGCTATAATATGTTCATAGTTCTGTAGAAAAAAGAGAACAGATAAAGCAACAAAAAATATAAGTAAAAAGGTACTTTTACTATATGTCATCCATTTTATCTCCAATATCCCTGAGAAAATCTAAAAATTCTTTCTCTCCGTAATCTTTAACTTTTTTCTGATATTTATCATACTTCTCGATAAAATCTTCTGCAAAGGGAGTAAGTAAAGCCCCTCCTCTGTCTATACCGCCTGTTTTTGTGTCAAGTATTTTTGCCCCTGTGTTTTTTTCGAGTCTTTTTATTATCCTGTGAGCTTTCGCATAAGACATATCCATATCCTTTGCTGCCTGGCTTATTGAACCTGTTTCTTTTATTTTTCTTAAAAGCCACACGAGTCCTATACCCATGAACGATTCTTCTTTATCATTTATTATGCTTATTTTTACTTTGACTCTCATAGCCGTTATATTAACATAAATATAACGAGCCGGTCAAGGACAGCTTGATTGCTGAAATATGAAGAGTGAACCTCATACTATTTAGCTTCAAACATAGTAGTCTGCCTGCCCGGTGTTCGGAGAAAAAAATATCACGGCAGCACAAGTATATTCTATTGAATTATAATGCAAAGTAGCATGATGTAATCTGTAACTGTTATAAACGTTCCAGTTTAGATTTTTTTCGGAGGAGCACCGGGCAGGCAGACGGTATTTACCTGTTGTTCAAATTATTCGTTTCAATTAAAGCAATTTGGCATCAGTAAAAGAAATCAGTTACACCATTGCAACTGATTTCTTAAAAAATTCACCCTATATTGCGTAATAAAGCAATCAGGTGGAGATGAATGGAGAAATTTTATATTTTTTTTCGGACACGATCTTTCACCTGAATAGAGTAACCAACCTTTAAATTCTGAACCTTCCCTGTGGCACTTTTTAGTTCTACCTGGAAAATGTGAATTTCTGCAACTATCTCCTCTTTTACTTTTATTATAGTACCTGTTTCAGGATCGGTTATATTGATGAGTTTGATAATATTAAATATATCTCCCTCTTTAACTCCTTTTTCGGAGCCTGTATTGATAACAACTTCTTCTCCGTCGACATAAGCAACAAGTCCTTCAGAGGAATCTCTGCCATCATTTTGATAGGCTGTTTTATCAGTATGTTCTATAATTCCTTCAGCCAACTCTGCAACTGCACTCTTAAGAGCAATACCCACTATGGTTTCTTCAAATTTAGAACTGCCTATATCATAATCTTCGACATTGACGCCGAATTTATTTTCCGTACCTTTCCCTTCTAAAAAGTCCATTACTGTCAGTGTAGAGCCATCTATAAGGTTGGCTCTCAGTTCTGCTATGGCGTACTGTCTTTTCACTTTGATATCTTTGTCTCCGTCCCACCAGTCACTGATATTTTTATCATCTTCTTTTATTTCAATATTTTCGATCCATCCTGTGACAATATACTGTGCATTCAGTTCTTTTGCCAGTTCTTCCTGCAATTCTTTTTTCTCAGGAAATTCTTTTAATTTTAAATTATCCATAACCTTGAGCACGTCATTGTATTTTACAGTTGTAATCCCTGATTTTTCCAGGGAGTCAGCCACCATTCTGGCTACGGCATGAGATGCTTCGTCATCATCCATATCCACATCTATATTATTTACCCTGAAAGGAAGAACTGCTATTGCTTTTTTTGTTTCAGAAGCAAATAAGCCTGTAGAGAAAAGGAAAATCAGAGCTAAAGAAATTGTGATTATTTTATAATTCATAAAAATTTCCTCCTTAAATAGTTTTATTTATAGATTTTTGATAATTTTATTATAGTTCCTTTAGAGATGCCAGTCAATTTTTATAGTTACTTTCATAACTATCCATAAATAA
>JBEHWO010000204.1:0-11920 GCA_040217695.1 Vulcanimicrobiota bacterium
AGAGATAACGGGCAAGAAAATTTTCCGGTTCGAAAACAATTGCCTGAAGTAAACATGAAAGACCGTCATCATATTTATTTAACATCCCCAGAGCAGCACCTTTTCCTGTAAGACAATCTACCATGGTCGGTGAAAATTTAAGGACTTTATTGAACATATTGAGTGCTTCTTCGTATTTTCCTGTATTCAGGTAAATAGTTCCCAGTTGAAGCAAATAAGAGGTGTTCTCCGGTTCAAGTTCAATTGCCTTTAAAAAATAAGGTAATGCTTTTTCATAGTCTTTTTTATAAAGGACTATCTGTCCCAGGTTATAGTAATAAAAAGATGCCCTTATATTTTTCTCAAGTGCTTTTTTATAAAGTCTTTCCCCTTCTTCGAAATTACCTGTATCACAGTAGACAAGAGCAAGATTATTCAGAGCCTGCAGGTTCTCCGGTTCCACAGACAGAACATATTCATATTCAAGTATTGCAATATAAGGCATGTCATCTTCATGAAGTATTAAAGCAAGTTTAAGACAGTCTTCTATGGAGGATTTATCAATGGAATAGGCACCTTCAAAAGCTTCAAGAGATTCTCTGTACATGGTAAGAGCATAATAAGACCTTCCGAGATTATATAAAATTTCTGGCTTTTTTCCTTTTTCCATGAACAGAGCAATTTTATACTGTTCTACAGCTGCCTGATAATTACCACCTTTAAAATAATCAATACCAAGATTATTATAATAATCTGCCAAATCAGACTTAATCGCTATAGCTTTCTTATGAGCTTCTATAGCTTTATCGGATTCTCCCAGAGCAGTATAAACAAGGCCCAGATGATCATAATATATATCATTATCATTATCTATACTGATAGCTTTCTGAAATTCTTCCATAGCCTCTTTATAATTACCGAGACTGAATAAAAGCCATCCTCTGTTATCATGAAAAAGCGCCACTCCAGGTTCATAATGAACTGCTTTAGTGTAATGTTCCAGAGCTTCTTTACCTTGTCCGAGTTCTTCATAAGCTCTGCCCAGACTGTTATGTATTTTGCCGTCCGAACTGTCAAGCTTCAGCGCTTTCAAACAGATATCTAAAGAATCCTGAAATTTTCCGGTTTTCAAATAGATTTCTCCGAGATTATAAAAGGTATCGACATTTGCCGGATCTATTTTCAGCACAGTTAAATATTCATCTCTGGCCATGTCGAGTCGGGAAAGTTTAAAATATATATTGCCCAGTAAAAAATGAGCTTCACCGAAATCAGGGTATAATTTAATCGCAGAAGTTAATTCTTTTATCGCATCCTCCAGAGATCCTCCGGATATAAGAGTTCTGGCATCTGATAAATATTTTTTCGCTCTGATAATATTATCAGATTCGGCAGAATAAGAAGGAAGAGAGAGAAAAAATATAATAGATAGAAGTATAAAAATTGATTTTTTTATGGTGAATCCCCCTTTAATTCGTGACGCGTAACGCGTTACGCGTGACGGGTGCGGCGTAATGCGTAATGCGTGACAGGTGATTCGTGACGCGTGACGCGTAATAGGCAGCTTCACTCTTCACGACTCACGACTCACTATTCCCCGCTTTCAAATACAACTACAAATCTGTATTTTGCATTTGCCTCATATCTGTCTAAAAGAATAATTAATTTTCCGCCTTTTTTTATGAAAATACTTTTTCCTTTATCTCCTTTGTAAAACACAGAAGAAGTGTCTTGGCCGGTATAAGGGTTCTTCCATGAACCACTGGCCATTTCATCACCGTTGACCAGAGAAATATTAACGGAAGGTTTTCCCATGTTACCTTCACCGTATCTTCCTTCTATATTTAAATATACTGTTAATTTCCCGGGATAAGGAACTTCTACTGTATAATAATCCCTGTTACCCTGAAGTCCGTATTTACCGGTAAGGCCTGTATGGCCCACAACAGGCTGTTTCAGAGCAAGTTTCATTGCAGAGGAAGGAGTATCATTGGGTTCCGCTTCGGAAACAGCAGATGAAAGGGTTTCTGATTTATTGTTACCTTTTTCTTCATAGACAATTTTTACTTTATAATAAGCATGTTCACCGTAACGGTCGACAAGAATATAAATATTACCGGGTTTCTGAACTGTTATAGTTCTGGTAATATTACCGGTACAGACAGGAGACTTTTCTTTACCGCTGGAAGGGTCTTTCCACTCGCCTGTTTTCAATTCATCTTTATTCAGAATATCTACTCTTATAGAAGATTCTCCGGCTGTATTACCGAACTTTCCCGTAACAGAAGCATAAACAGTAAGTTTCCCCGGATATTTAACGGGAAGACAGAAAATATCCATATCTCCCATAAGACCGTATTGAGTTTCAATGCCTGTGTGGCCTGTAACTGTGTCACCGGAAGAAATACTGTTGGCTTTATCCATAGTGTTATTAGGTTCTGCTTCTTCTTTTGAACATACCGGCATAAGGGACATAAAAAAAAGTAATAAAATAATTGAGAGCAGTTTATATAGCAATATAATCACCATTTAATTCTGGAATCGTAACGCGTGACGCGTGACGCGTGACGGGAGGAATTGGTTCCTCCCGTCACTGTTAAATAAATTCTCTATTATATATAAAATTCCTTCATATGGAATGTATGTGAGATTATTATATCTTTATCAGTGTTTTCAAATGACATATAAAGACCTTGCAGATACCGAAGAGATGTAAAATCACACACAACAGAGCCAGAGTGCCCATTGCTTCATGGATATGGCCAAACCCGTGATTATGTTCTGCTGCTTTACCTGTAAAAAAAGCTGCAAAAAATAAAACTGTCACAAGAACTCCGATTATTGCATTATATCTCGATTTCATATGACACACTCCTTTCGTGACTGAGTATCGTATAAATTAGTAACAGAAATCTTGTTAATCGTAACGCGTAACGCGTAACGCGTGACTGGTAGGGTATCTCTTCACTTTTCACGACTCACTACTCACCCTTCACTCTTCACTTCCGTAAGTATAATATAAATTTGTTAAGGAAATTTCTTTTAATTGTAAAAAATTGTGAATTTCAGAGACTGTAATAGGAGTATAATATTCGGCAGAAACAGCGAAAATTCAAAGATTGAAACTGCAGGATTTATATGATAATATAAAGAAAGTTCTTGAAGCAGGAAAAGAAAAAATCGCTGTTCCCGTCACGGGTTACGCGTCACGATAAAAAAAGGAGAAAAAAAGTGAAATCATTATTCATTACATTATTACTGCTCATAATAATCACAGGCACTTTCTGTGAAGCAACATGTCAGGAAAAAATGGAAGATTACCTTACGGAAGCGAGAAAATTGCAGGGAGAAGGGAAAATTGACAGTGCAATAGATACCCTTAATAAAGCAATAGAAAGAGATCGGTCATTCAAAGAAGCTTATTATATGCTCGGTAATATATATCTTACAGAAGCTTATTATCAGAAAGCTTCCGAAATATTTAAAAAATTACATGAAATTCTTCCCGATGATTTAATGATTCAATATCTTATGGCAGTATCTGATTTCCTTTCCTATGATTATAGTTCTGCCAGTAAAAAACTGGAAAAAATATTAAATTATAATCCGAGAGATACAATTTCCAGAGGTTACCTGGTACTGACCCTGTCCAGAATGGGACAGAACGAGAGGGCTCTTGATGAATTGATGACTGTAGTAAAATACAATCTAAAAGGCGACAGTGATTATACACTCTATACAAAAATAGAAAGTTATGCCTTTAATACCGAGCTTGTAATACCGTCAATAGAAGATTTAAAAGAAATAGTTGAAAATAACACAAAAAATCCCCGGGCAAATATAATACTCGGATGGTTTGATTACAATGAAAATGCAATGGCAAAAGCAGCAGAACATTTTAAAATTTCAGTACAGGAAAATCCTTCTGAAGCTATTGCTCATTATCTTTTTGGTCTTATCAGCTACAGCCTGAATGATCCGGAAACAGCTGTTGCGGAATATGAAAAAGCCTATAAACTGGATGGTAAGTTCACAGAAGCGGTACAGGAAAAACTTCAATATATTGAAGAAGCAAAAAGAGATAAGCACGTAATGGATCTGGAAAGAAAATTAACAGAGGAACCGGAAAACGACAGGGTAATGTTTGAACTTGCTAAAACTTATTATTACAGGTCTTCCTATTCACAGGCACAGAGCCTCCTTGAAAAAGCCATAAAAGTGAATCCGAAAAATCCCGGGTATTATAATCTTCTGGGAACAGTTTATATAAAAAAATATGAATGGCAGAAAGCAATAGATATTTGCAGGAAAACTATCGAAATGGATAAGAAAAATAGTTCGTCCTGGTCAAATCTCTGTTACGCCTGTGAAAAGGCCGGATTATATAAAGAAGCCATTGAAGCAGGAGAACAATCTCTCACATTCGGCCAGGGAGATACTAAGACATGGTCAAGTATGGCTATTTCTTTTTATTACCTTGAAGAATTCGATAAATCCATAGAATCATTCAAAAAAGCCATAGATATGGACAGAAATAACGGTGAACTGTTCTGCAGATATGCCATGGCACTTCAGTGGAAAGGTAAAATTGAAGAGGCGGCAAAAAACTATAAGAAAGCAATAGAACTTGAACCGGAGTTGCTGGATTCTTACTACAACCTGGGGAACACTCTTATGACAGCAGGTAATTATGAAGAAGCAATAAAATATTTTCAACAGGTTTTAAATATGAGATCAAGATACAGATCCATATATACACCTAATTTCAATGAAGCCACTGTCAATATAGGACAGGCAATGATGGAATTAAATCAGTACGAGAAAGCAATTGAAAAACTGGATATTGTAATCAATTCGGATCCTCTGAATATAAGGGCTCATCTGTTCAAAGCCTATGCATATGAAATGTTAAATAAACATGAAGAGGCTAAAAAAGAATACATAAAAACCTTTTCATTAATGTCCAGTATTCCTTTTGAGTCATCTGAAAAAGGATTTACTCCCTACTCGAAGGAAACAGTTTTTTCTCCCCTGGATGAACCTTTTATACATTACAGTGTAACAATGGAAGATCAATGGATCTCTACATATCTGGGAGAACCGCAGTTTGTCCTGAGTCCTGAAAGAAAAGAACATGAAATACTGGATGATATAAAAACCCATCCTGAAAGAACAGACCTGTCTTTAGAACTTATAAAACTTTATCTGTATGAAAGAAGGACAGAAGAAGCTCTTGTAACACTTTCAGACCTGGATGAGAAAAAAATCGATAAATTTCAATTCCATAATATAAAAGGTATGATATATACCCTTCAGGGAAAAACAGATATTGCCATTACAGAATTTAACAGGGCTCTGGAATTAAATCCTCTCAGTTTTGAAATACACAACAATATTGCAGTAGTGTATCAATTCCTGAAAAACTACAGCCCTGCTATAGATCATCTGAAAAAATCCATAGAATTAAATTTTATAAACAGCTGGGCTTATAACAATCTGGGAATGATTTATATAGAACAGAAAAACTATACAAATGCAGAAGAAGTTCTTTATTTTGCAAAAGTATCTGATCTTAAATCTCCCTGGATAAGACATAATCTCGGATGGAGTTATTACAAACTCAATAAAATTGAGGAAGCAACTAAAGAATTAAAGGAAGCGATAAAATTAAATCCAAAAGAAGATGCTTTCCAGGAACATCTGGGATGGATATATTACGAACAGGATGACAATATTAATGCTCTCAAATGTTATTACAAAGTACTGGAAATAAATCCTCAAAAAGATAATATATATAATGCCATAGGAATTATCCTGGCAAAGGAACATAAATACATTCAGGCAGTATCAAATTACAAAAAAGCCCTGAAAATCAATAGTTCAGAAGAATTATATTATAGAAATCTAGGTATAACCTGCTATAAACTGAATAAATATTCGGAAGCATTACAGGCATTTCAGCAGGCACTGAAGCTAAACTATTATTCCCCTGAAAATCAAATTAATCTGTCGTCGGCACTGTTTGAAGAAGGGAAAACAGAACAAGGATTAACATATCTTAAAAATGCTCTGTCTTATAATGAACAGGATTACAACCCTGTAATAGATCTTATAATATCAAATAACCAGGGCGCCATGTATCTGGAACAGGGTAAACTGGACCTGGCAGAACATCAATTTCAAAATATAATAAATTATAAAGATACCTATAAAGGAATGGAGAAATATATTACAAATTATTATGTGGACGTATATAATAATATGGCAATTTTAAAATACAGACAGGGGCTGACCGAAGAATCCATTAAAATACTTAAAAATGCCCTGGCCATGTCTCCTGATTACAGCAGCACACTCAATAATCTTGCATTACAGGATAAAGAACACAGTCAGGAACTCTATGAAAAAGCAATAAAACGTGACGGGAGAGCGCTTTATTACAATAACCTGGGAGTGATGTATCTCAAGGCTGGGAATATAGATAAAGCTATAGAAATTCTGAAAAAAGGGAAAACCATTCCCATTGTTCATTACAATCTGGGCGGTGCCTATTTACAGAAAAACATGCTCCATGAGGCTATGGCGGAATTTAAAAACATAACAGGTCAATCTTATCTGGCACCTGAGGCATGTTATTATACAGGTCTTATTTATTACAGGGAAGGCAAGAAAATACCTGCAAAGGAACAATACGACAGAGCAATTTCAATGAAAAAAACCTCTGCTAACCTCGTAGATGCAGGATGGCTCCTTCTTAATCTTAAAGCCTATGAACTGGCAATGGATAAATTCAAAGATGCAATCAAAGTAAATGCAGGTAATGTATCAGCCTATGCAGGAATAGCCACATGCTACTTCAATATGTCTCATATGGACAGGGCGATGGAGGAAGCAAATAAAGGTATAAAATCAGATCCGTCCTCTGAAAAACCATATATAATAAGGGCACTTGTATATTATCACAATAAAGATTTTGCCAGAACCATAGAGGACCTGAAAAAAGCAATACAACTTAATCCGCAGAACAGTCTCGTATATTACAACTACGGATATATACTTCAGGAAAAGAAAGACACAGACATGGCAATCAAAGCTTTTGAACAGGCGATATCACTTAATAAAATGTCAATACTTGCAACAGGTGCCGGCAGTTTTATATATTTTCTCAGAGGAGACTATGAGAAAGCAAAAGAATCTGCCTATCAGGTAATAGAAAATGATATCACTTTTGCAGATGCCTATTATATCCTGGGCAGAGTTGCTGAAAAAGAAGGGAGCAAAGAAAAAGCTATCTTTGAATATAAAAGAGCACTGAAAGCAGACCCGCTACATATTGAGGCAGGTGAAGCATTAAAGAGACTGAAAAAGTGAGGTGTGAGCAGGGGCGTTTTATTAAACGCCCTGGATATGAAACACCCGTGACGCGTTACACATCACGATTATATTCCTTCCAATCGTGAAATAATACCCTCTATGGCAACCCCTTCTTTATACATCTCTTCAAGTATTTTTCTGACATCTTCCGGGAGATGACTTCCTTTTCTTAAAATCATTTCACACTGTCCTATTACAGCCGTAAGGGGGTTATTAATTTCATGTCTTATGGTCAGGGCAATCTGACCTACAGCTGCCATACGTTCAGCCTGAAGTATTTTATTCTGAAGTTCCTTTATTCTTAACAGATTTCTTATCCTTGCAAGCAGTTCGGAAAGTTCGAAAGGTTTTGCAAGATATTCATCTGCTCCCAGTTCAAATCCCTTCATCATATCATCTATTTCATTCTTGGCGGTGAGCATCATTACCGGTATATCTTTCAAATGGTCACTGCTTTTAATTACTTTAAGAGCTTCATAACCGTCTATATCGGGCATTATAATATCAAGTATAATCAGATCAATTTTTCTGGAACTTAATATGTTTATACCTTCAAGGGCATCTTCGGCTGTAATAACTTTATAATGTTCTTTCTCAAGGGTAAATTTAATAAGCCGTCTTATAGAATAATCATCATCAATAACAATTATTACAGCCATAACTATTCCTTTCCGAGATCAATCATTTTAATACCACTGAGATAATCTTTAACCGGTGTATCCTGAAGGCCTTCCAGTTTCTGAAGTATTCTTTCTATACGAAGGGTACTTTCTAAAATATGAGTTATTCTTTTTTTTATATCAGATGGAATTGCTTTAACCACAAGAGTTTCTGACAGTTTTACAATAGATTTCAGCGGTTTTTCCATTTCCTGTTTTACAGTGAGGGCAACATGTCCGACTACGGCCAGACGTTCTGCCTTTATTAACTGAAGCTGAAGGCTTCTGAGTCTGAGAAGAGCTTCTGCTCTTACAGAGAGTTCCTGATGGTCAAAGGGTTTAGGAAGATAGTCATAGGCTCCGTATTCCAGCCCTTTTATCTTATCCTGAAGCTGATCCTGAGCAGTTAACATCATAACAGGTATGGTCTGAAGCTCACTATCTTTCTGCAGATGCTGCAGTACTTCGTAACCGGTCATTACCGGCATAATAACATCAAGAATTATCAGATCTGGATTGATTTCTTTTATTTTCTGAAGTGCTTCTGCACCGTTGGAAAAAGAGTAGGTCTCATGATTATTTTTTTTAAGTCTATGAGTTACAATCTTTCGAACACTGTCATCATCATCAATAATAAGAACTTTTGCCATAAGGATTTTACTGAAACCTTTCACTATTAACGTAAGATTGGAGTAAAATTGAGATTTAACCTGATATATTATTATACTTATAAAAATTAATAAAAGCAATAGAATTGAAAAAATCATTGACTGCTATGTAATGATAGATTATAATGCTTCGTAATGCGTAATGCGTGATGAGAGAAAATTATATTTTCATAAATTATTAGAATTTGAGTGAGTAGTGAGTAGTGAAATGTTAGATTTAGGGTCAGTAAAAAAACAGTTAAAACATATGGTGAAAGAGAAAATTGAAACAAGAGGATTGTTTCATGAAAAATTAAAACAGGGATGGTCAGAATTAAAAAGATGGCAGGAAGAATGGGAAATACTGCAAAGAAAGGTAGAAGAAGCAAAAACTTCGTGGCTTCTGGCAAAGCCCTGTGAATCCTTTACCATAAAAAGAAGTGTCAATGAAAGACCGAAGGAAATAACTGTTATAGCAACAGACGGTTCTCAGATATTTCCCGATCACCATGAAATATCATCATGTTATCTTATTAATACCGGTTATGTGGTAATTCATTACGGAACAAAAGAAAAACCTCTTATGGAACAGGAGGCAATACTTTATTATAAAGATCATGATCTCTTCGAGCAGATTAACGGAAGAAAAATAAGTGTAAATACAACAATAGTATCTGCCAGGAGAGGTATTTTAGAGATGGAAAAATTAACGCTTCTTCTGCTTGATAACTCTGCAAGAAAACATATTCTGGGCCTTGTAGACGGTACACTCATACTCTGGCCTCTTGAAGGAAGTGCTCCCGATTTCAGGGATAAAATTTTGAAATCTTTTATCACATATATGGATAAACTGAGGGATAAAAAAATACCGCTGGCATCCTATCTGAGCCGTCCCAGAACAAATGACTTCTCAAACAGTCTCAGAGTGGGACTGTGTCCGGAAAAAAAAGTTAGCTGTGACAGGTGTCCCTACAAAGATCAGCTATTTCTTCCCTGCTCTCCCTTAGAAGGCATTACAGATGCCATGTTATTCAAAGGAGTAATTAAAGAAGGTGAAAGAAGTCCGCTTTTTGAGAGCTCTTCAGGTATAATATCACATTACGGAGAACATAAGATTTTATTTTATTATATGCATACAGGGCAGGAAATAGGGAGAGTGGAAATACCTGTATGGGTTGCAAAAAACGAAGAACTGCTCAATCTTACACACAGTGTAATCTATGACCAGGTAAAAAAAGGAGGAGGCTATCCTGTCGTTCTATCGGAAGCCCATGAAAAAGCAGTAATAAGAGGAACAGACAGAGAAATATTTTACAGAATGATCTCTGACACTCTGGTAGAAGAAAAGATACCTGTTACAATGTCTGCAAAGAAGGCATCGAAAGAAGTGGTCAGAATTTAGTGAGTCGTGAGTCGTGAGCAGGGGCGTTTTATTAAACTCCCTGAATATGAATTACACATCACGCATTACGCATCACGCATCACGTCCCACCTGTCACGCGTCACGATTTAATAATAAAGGAGTTACAAATAAAAAAATATAGTTACATTATGAACAATGTCGGAGAAATACTTGAAAGCAGTACAAGGGAATTTATGGCTGAATGTAAGGACAGTCCCCCCCCTCTCGGCAGCCTCATTAAAATAGAGGGAGACCCTACAGTACTTGCAATAATTTACAATATATTTACATACTGTATAGAGCCTAACAGAAGGCCTACTGCGTATGGTATGTCCATAGAAGAACTGCAGGAAGAACAGCCGCAGATATTCGAATTATTAAAAACAGGATTTCAGGCTATTATAGTAGGATTTCATCAGGAGGGAGTATACCATCAATTCTCCCCTCCCCTGCCTCCGTCACTTCACAGTTTTGTTTATAACTGCACAGAAGATGAACTTCGTACATTTACGGAAGAATATGATTTCTTAAGAATGATCTTCACTTCAAATAAAGGTCAATCGGATGAAATAATAATATCTTTTATAAGACATGCATGGAGTGCATGGGGGCATGACAAAAATTTCATGATATCAGCCGGGAAAGAGCTGTCTATATTACTTAAAGATGATTATGAAAGACTTCAGTCAATAATCAAGCGAATTCTTAAATAAAAAATAAAGGATCACGCGTCACGCGTCACGAATCAAAAATGACAAAAAAAAGGAAAAGAATAGGTGCCATAACAAAAGGTTCTCTTGTAGAAGGACTCGAAATGAAACATGATTCATCCCAGTCAATAGAAGAAATAAAGGCAGGGAAATTTGTCGTCATAGACGGAGAAAAAAATCAATTTTTCTCGATGATTACAGACATGAGGCTTGATGCTACAAATCCCGAAATATTAATAAACCCTCCTTCGGAAGGTAACGGGATTATGAGAGAAATTCTGAGCGGAACAAATACCTATGCAACAGTATGTCTAAAACCAATGCTTATGGTAGCTAAAAAAGAAGATAAAGAGGAAAAACCCGAGATAAGCCCTGTAAAATCAATACCTGCCCATTTTTCAGGAGTCTTTGAAGCACAGGATAAAGATGTAAATAAAATATTCGGAGAAGAAAGTCTCGGGAAAAAATATTTTAATATAGGCACACCTCTCGATATGAACAGTCCCGTATGTCTTAATCTTGAGAGATTTGTAGAAAGAAGCAACGGTATATTCGGTAAGACGGGAACAGGAAAAACCTTTCTCACAAGACTTGTATTGAGCGGACTGGTGAGAAATTCTCAGGCAGCAAATCTGATTTTTGACATGCACAGTGAATACGGTTACAGAGCAATAAAAGAAGGAGGAGGCGAGTCTTTCGTAAAAGGTCTTCAGCAATTATTCGGAGGTAAAGTCGCCATATTTACCCTTGACTCCGAGTCTTCAAAAGAGAGGCCTGTTCAGCCTGATTTTGTCGTAAAAATTCCCTATAATCAGATAAAAGTAGAAGATGTTCTTCCTCTTGAAGAAGTGCTCAACCTGAATCAGACAGCTCTGGAATCTGCCTATATAATAAGAAACCGTTTTGACAGGGAATGGCTCAGAACTCTTCTGGATCAGGAATATTCTGATCTGGTAGATTTTTCGGAAGAAATAGGTGCAAATGCCAGTTCCATTTCTGCTCTTTACAGAAAATTAAAAAGACTGGAAGATTTTGATTTTCTCACAAAACAGCAGCCCCAGGTAGATGCAGTAAAAAAAATTATGGAGTATCTGGACAGAGGTATTCATATAGTCCTTGAATTCGGCAGACAGAGCAATCTCTTATGTT
>JBEHWO010000205.1:0-11804 GCA_040217695.1 Vulcanimicrobiota bacterium
AAAAATTGAAACCTTTTGATTGTTTCGGAACTACATTCATATAAAATCTCCTCTCCTTGTTATAATCTCTCTTAAAAAAATATACACTAACCATGATATTAAGTCAATTAATTTATATGAAAATCGTGACGCGTGACGCGTAACGCGTGACGTGAGGAACAAATTCTCATTCTTCGTTGTGACTGCTCCGGTCATGCCTGTTAGTGAAAAGTGAGTAAAATCAAAAAATTTTCACTTTTCACTCTGAATATTCTGTGATAAATTTCTTTTTCCATTGTATATAAAATCACATAGCATAAAAAAACACTGTCAATGTTGACAGTAAGATAAAATTACTATATAGTTAATTTTATATTATAGTTAATTTCATAACTATTCATAAATAATGACCGAAATACACTATAAAAATTCAGTAATGAAAGGAGAAAAATTATGAAAATTTTTCTTGACAGTGCCGATATAAAAGAAATCAGAGAAGCAAATACCATGGGGCTTATAGATGGAGTTACAACAAATCCTACTCTTCTTGCAAAAGCCGTGGCAGAGCAGGGTGGTAAGGTTAATATGAAGGAATATATAGAACAGCTTGTAAAAGAGGTTCATGGGCCGATAAGTCTTGAAACAACGGGAAGCGATGCGGAAACAATGGTTAAACAGGGGAAAATACTTGCTAAATTCGGAGAGAATGTAGTGGTAAAAGTACCTCTTTTTATAGAAGGTCTGAAAGCGGTAAAGGAACTGAAAAAAGAAGACATTAAATGCAATGTAACCTTATGTTTCAGCGTATCACAGGCCCTTCTTGCAGCCAAAGCAGGCGCATATTTCGTCAGTCCTTTTGTAGGAAGGCTTGATGATATAAATCAGGATGGCATGCAACTTATTGAAGAAATTGTTCAGATTTATGCCAATTATGATTTTAAAACAGAAATAATAGCAGCTTCTATAAGACATCCTGTACATGTTCTTCAGTCTGCTTTAGTGGGAGCTCATATTGTAACAGTTCCTCTTTCCGTAATAAAGAAACTGAGCCTCCATCCGAAAACAGACGAAGGCCAGAAGAATTTCCTCAGTGATGCATCAAAAGTTCCGGAATATCTCAAACTTCTGGAAGGATAGACATACATGAGCAGTGAACAGAATGTCTGCTCACTGCTCATTTAATTAATCTACCTCTTTAAGTATATCTTTATATTCTCCTTCACCTTCATCAAGAATTGCAAGAGACTCACAGAGTTTATTCTTGGCTTCAAGGGCCAGTTCAAGTCCATATTGAATATTTGTGGCTTTTCTGTCTTTTATATAAAGTTTAAAATACTCAAAGGCTTCATCATACAGGTCGAGAGCTTCTATACAGGATTCCATAATTTCTTCAGACTTATCGGTTCTTGTTTCTCTCACATAGGTTTTCAGATTATTTTTAAGGCCGTCGGGGAAATATAGTTCTCTTCTTATGTTGTAATGCAGTATTTCTATGACAGAAGAATATTCTTTTACGGAAATATTTCCTTCCAGCATATTTTCAGCTGTTTCCAGGAGCAGTTTAAATTTCGGTGAATACCATCCGTAATCTACTATTTTCTTATAAATGTCTTTATCTAAAATATCAACAGTTCCTTCAGGTTTTTCCTGAAATATCTGCATAAGAGTGGCGTTACAGAATTTGCAATATTTTGACTGAATGGTATTAATCCAGCCACAGTTAAAACATTTCTTTGTATCAGGTCCCTCTTTTAAATCGTCTAAATCATCAAACATATCATTTTTATAAGACAGAACAGGCTCTCTGCCATCAGTTATCACGATAAGACATCCTGTCGAGAGCCTGTTCTGTTCAAAAAATCTCCCTAAAAGGCATAACCGGATATGAGGATTTATATGAGAATCGTAACGCGTGACGGGAGAACAAATTCTCATACTTCCTTGTGACCGAACAGGTCATGGTTGTTAACATAATTATACAAGTCCTGCCACACCGGATTTTACTTTTTTCTTGGACGAATCATTTTTGCCCTTGTCCTCTTTCTTATCTCCAGCTTCTTCAGCTTCATCAGAACCCAGTTTATCTATACCTATCTCCGGTGGACCCTTTAACTCTACTTTTAAATCATCGGCGGTTATACGTTCACCTTCCTGTTTGCCTCCGCCTGATTTTTCAGATTTTTCAGACTGCTTGAGTTTTTGCTGTTTTTGCGCCTGTTTTGATGTAGAACTTTTTATAGTACTCATTATAACCCCTCCTTATTACCTGTTTCTTCATTCTGACGTTATGTTACATATTAGAAAATTTTACATTTTTCCTGAATATAATAGTAACTTACATGTCTTAAATATTCCTTAAATATTCCTTAAATCTATGCAAGCACTTTTTCTATTCTTTCCATTGCCCAGTCAATTTCTTCTTTTGTTATAACAAGAGGAGGAGCGAGTCTTATAACCTGATGATGGGTTTCTTTTGCCAGTATACCCTCTTCTTTAAGAGCTTCACAAAAAGGTCTTGCAGTTCCGGACTCTTTTTTTATTTCAATGCCTATCATCAGACCTTTTCCTCTTATTTCCCTGACATGAGTGCTATTCATATTTCTTAATCTCTTTACAAAATAATTGCCCATTTCAAAAGACTTGCCTGGAAGGTCTTCTTCTATTATTACTTCTAAAGAAGCGATAGCAACAGCACATGCGAGAGGGTTTCCTCCGAAAGTAGACCCATGATCTCCCGGGGTAAAAACATCCATAATATCACTGTTTGCCAGTATTGCAGAAACAGGATAAAGTCCTCCGCCAAGAGCTTTTCCTACTATTATTATATCAGGCTTCACCCCTTCATGGTCACAGCAGAAGAGTTTACCTGTTCTTCCGAGACCTGTCTGTATTTCATCTGCTATATAAAGGACATTATGTTTCTTACAAATTTCAAAGGTTTTTTTCAGATAACCTTCATCAGGTATAAGAACTCCTCCTTCACCCTGAATTGGTTCAAACAAAAAGCCTGCAGTATTTCTGTTAATGGCTTTCTCCAGAGCATCGGGATTATTATAAGGTATAACAGTAAAACCGGGGGCAAAAGGGCCAAATCCATCTCTGTACTGTTTTTCAGTTGAGAAACCGACTATTGCTGTGGTACGGCCATGAAAATTATTTTCTACCACTATAATCTCTGCCCTGTCATGGTCAATATGCTTTTTAAGATAACCCCATTTACGGGCTGCCTTTATAGCAGTCTCTACTGCTTCTCCGCCTGTATTCATGGGAAGAACTTTATCCATGCCTGTAATAGAACAGAATTTCCCGAAGAATTTTCCCATAACATCATTATGAAAAGCCCTTGATGTAAGAGTAACCTTATCTAACTGTTCTTTAAGAGCATTAACGATTTTTTCATGCCTGTGTCCCTGATTTAAAGCAGAATAGGCACTTAACATATCTAAAAATTTCCTGCCTTCTATATCCCATACCCATACACCTTCACCTTTGGATATGACTACAGGAAGAGGATGATAATTATGAGCACCGTATTTTTCAGCTTCTTCTATATATTGCTCTGTTAAATGTTGTGTCAAAGAAATTCACTCCTTTATTGATTTTAAATAGTGATGCATAACACATCACCGGGTTATTACCGTGGTGAGCATAAATAATAGATATCTGCTCTCGTGACGCGTAACACGTTACGGGAGTAAGACTTTTATTACATGCCTGTGCCAGGGTCTGTAATGTATTCTTTTTTTTAAATTCTACCTTTCCTTGGTAATTCCTCTTTACTGAGGTGAGCATAAATAATACATATAATCTCCCGTAACACGTTACGCATGATGAGTGATGTGATGAATGATTTTATTACATGTTTATGCTCAGGTCAGTAAGGAACGGAAACTTATTGATAGTCTCTTTCCTCGCGTTACGCGTCACGATTTAATGACAGTTATTTAATTCTCATTCCTAAATAAAGAAATTCCGCCCTTAAAGCGGAACTTATATAAAAAGCATTCAGCTCTTAGCAGACATCCGTTAAAATTTTACATACCGTCATTGTGTTCTTCAATTATAAAATTAATAATATATAAAAATTCACCGTCTTTTTCCTCTTTACAGATACAGGTTTTACCCAGATTATTTATAAAGAGCGACAAAAGTTCATCGAATTTTCGTAGAATATTTACTTTCTCTTCCATGGCGACAGGTAAAAAAGAAATATACGGAAAAAATAATAAATATAATTCTCTGCTCGTACGACAAGGTAAATTTAATAATTTTGACAGAATGATTACTTTTATAAACTTATCCAGAAATAACCATTCTATTCTGGTTTTACATGTTTCCCTTGCATTATTTACTAAATAGTGATATGTCCTGGATGCGTCTCTGCAAATCTTATGCATAGGAAAAGCATTTATATAAAAAATTTTCTCAAATAATTGATCTACGAGAGAAAGCCTGTTAATGCTCATTAATAATTCTTTACTGCAAGAATCTAAATCCAGATAATATTTAATCTTTTCCCCGTCAAATTTCAAACCTGTCACATATATCCCTCCGGATAAGCAGTTTTTATCTACCATATATATTATTATACTATAAAAATGCAAAATAGTTGTTAATATTTTGTTAACAATATTGATAAAATGTTAACTTTTTGTTAATTTTTTGTTAATATTATAGAACTGCAGAAACATGGCGCAACCAGATGAGAGCAAGCAGGTGTTCCGGCGAGATCCAATTATTTACTGAAGTGAGCATAAATAATACATATATATATGCTCTCGTGACGCGTTACGGGAGGAAAACTTTTATTACATATGCTCAGGTCAGTAAACTACGGCACATAACAGGGGTAATTATTGAGCAGGAGTCCTGGAAGCAGATGGTGATGGTGAAGCTAATAGTTTTTCTACAGTTTCTTCCGCAGATTTACCGAGGATCTCTCCCAGGCTTGCAGCTGCTTCACTTCTGGTAACAGGAGCTTTCGGATAAATCTTCTTTATATTTCCAAAAGTTCTGTTCAGAACAGGGAAACCGGGTGGCATATCTTTATAAAATGATACAAGATAAGGATTATTTATGTCATTGGGATCTCTGAAGTAATTTTGCAAATCTGAAATACATTTTGTATGGTTCAGATCCCTGATATCAGTAAACTGTATATCATATTCAAAACTGCATCTTATCATCATCAATTCTTCTCTTGTAAGTTCCTTATCCGGTTCGAAATGTGTTCCGTCTATACCTACTACATAGCCTCGATCATGAAGGAACTGGATATAAGTAAAATCCAGGTAATCAGGCTGTACATCGTCATAATAATTTTTAGACAGAGTGGCCATAGAGTTATTAATTGCCTGTTCAGGACATAAAATATTTGCTGACGTTACAAACCAGCGTGTATATTGTCCTCTCGTAATTCTATCATATGGTTTAAATTTATTACCATCTATTTCTTTAAATATACCAAGTTTCTGGAGGGCAATTATATAATTTTTCGCAAAATTATCTTCTATATCAACAAAGGAAACCTTTGTTATTACAACAGATGTAGGAACTGCCGCACTGGTAGGGACAGGCGTGGGAGTCACAGCGGTACCGGGTGTTTCCGCAGGACTTTCCATTACCACAGGAGTTGCCGGAACAGCAGTAGGTTCAGCCGGAGTGGCAGCAGATGCTACTTCCGTAGGTTTCGGAGTACGGGATAAAATATTGCTGACAATAGGGTATACAAAAGTACCTATAACACTCAGCAGAGCCACTATGAATATTATTCCCACACCGGTAATAATAATAGGATAGATTGTAGTTTTTTTCTTTGGAGATTTAACCAGTTTTTCCAGTTCAGCCTGTTTATGTTCACAGTCGGGACACTCACCTGAAGGAGAAAGTTTGGAACCGCATACAGAGCATGCAATGACTTTTACTTCATCAGCAGGAGATTTTTTTATTCCAATTTTTTTATCTTCTTTAAATTTTGTTACAGGGAGCGGAGAAGGTTTAATGTCATCAATTGAAGGCCCCGGTGTAGTTTCCCAGTGGCTTTTTTTCCTCACCTTTGGTTTTTCCTGTGCAATTCTCGGTATGGAAGGTTTCTCCGGTATATAATCATCTTCTCCGGTATCTTCAGGAAGTATCTGCTGTTTTTGCATAACCTCCTGTTCCGTACCATCTATATCAAAGACCTCATCACATATCCTGCATTTCACTGCTGTTACAGGATTTTTTTCTCCGCAGAGCAGACATTCTCTCTGCAGGTCACCTGTAACAATAGATTTTTTAACGGATTCCTTGGGAGCTATAGAAGGGATTTCAGCTTTTGGAGGTTCTTTATCCTTGAGCTCTTCACAGCAAAGCTTACAGTAAGAAGCAGACAGCGGATTTTTCTCACCACACAGGGGGCATAATTTTTGCATTTCTTCCCTGCCAACTCCACTTGCAGGACGACTGCCAAACTGTCTGGTATTTTTCGACTGGCTCACTGGATAAGCATCCTTTTTTTGCATGGTAGATGTTCCGGTCAGTATCTTGCTGGGAGTAAGGAGACTTTCTCTTTTTTTAGCTACTTCCTGAGAAGAATCAACGGCACGTTTAACAGGGACGGGAGATTGTTTTTCATCGGAAAATATTTCATGACAGACTCTGCATTTAACAGCATTTATAGGATTTTTCTCACCGCATAACAGACATTCCCTCTCAAGATTTCCTGTAACTACAGATTTTTCCACACCTCTGCTTTCTGTTCTGCCTTTATCAGAATAAGGTGCTTTTACGGAATTACCTCTGACATCATCGGAATAAGATGCTTTTGCGGAAGTGCCTTTAGTGCCGAAGGAAATTTTCATTATCTCACCGCAGGCCGTACATCTGATAGATGAAGGTTCATTGAATTCTCCGCAAAAAGGACATTCTTTACCGGAAGGAGAGGAAGATTTCTTCACCATTGTATCAGCAAAAACATTACCGCAGAAAGGACATGCCCCTTCTTCAAGGCTCAGAAGTTGCTCACCACAGCAATTACATCTCTCTACAGCAGGAGGCAGCTCTTCATAGGGGAAAAAATCATCTCCCACAGGAGGTAATCTATAGGTGCTGAAACCGCTCCGCTCGTCCTGTTCCAGAGGTTTAAGAGGTGCCTGATAAGTATCCTGTCTTTCAGACACACCGGGTCTGCCCTGTCCTGTACCGGCAGGAACCAGAAACTCTCCGCAGTAATCACATACAGTGGCATTAATATCCAGATTTTCTCCGCAGAACATACATGGTTTTGCACGGGAAGAAGCATTATCCAGAAATTCCTGACAAAATCTGCATTTCACAGCATTAGCCATTATAGCTTCACCGCAAAAAGGACATTGTTTCATTGGATTATTATATCTGCCATTCATTTTTTATCTATAGTTCCCCATAAAAATTTCTTTCATTATACCATAATAATTAAAATTGTTAAATAATTTTTGAAATCACTTTAAAAATCAAAATCAATGGAATCTATATTAATTGAAGGTGTATCATAGATACCGGGTCCAAACAACGGCTGCGGCACAAAGCCGTAAGAACCGAAATAATAACCGGGCGTGTATCCGGGAGGATAATAATATCCACTGCCGAGCCTGGTAGTATAGATACCTGTACCGAGAGAAGAATAATAAGGATTGGACTGAAGAGAACTATTATTTTTATCAGGCAAATTACCATGGGAATTGCTATCAGAAGGTTTATAGCTATAGGTCGGATCAACTCTAAAATCCCTGTCTGTTCTTATCCTTACTATATCTTTACTGTAAATAGGATTATATGTATATCTCACGCCCAGTGAATTCAGAACCTGAAGGAGTGGCAGACAGAGAATATCTTTTGTTCCTTTTTTCAGCATTCCTCCGTAAGTGGCATAACCCTTAATCTGTTCCTCTGAAAGATTAAAAGAGGTTGTAAAAAAAGATGAATCTATATACAGAACATCATTCTGTTTTACAGAAATAACATTTACCTGATTATTATCTATAGCCATATCTATCTGATCCTGTTCCAGAACATTAACAGGGTCGAGAGTGATAACTTTTAAATCTCCTGCTTTTACCTGCACCACAGTGGTACATAATATCAGGAGTATGAATAAAATGTTTAACTTTGAACTTAACATGTTCCTTACCTCCTTATATAATCGTGACGCGTCACGCGTTACGCGTGACGCGAGATCATAACAGTGACATGATGTCAGATTATTCATGTCCATCATCAAGAAAACTTTTTAATTCGCTGAAAATCGCTCTGTCTTCCGGGGTATTTCCTTCATTATCCGTTATAGTCACATCTGCACCTGATGATATAAGGAACAGAGCAATATCTTTATTACCTCTTAATGCAGCTATATGTAAAGGGGTACTTCCGTTATTATCTCTGGCATTTACAGATGCTCCCCGCGATACAAGTAATTCACATAATTGCCTGTTACCTGTAAATACTGCCATATGCAAAGGACTTATACCATAAAAACCGATGTTCACACCGGCTCCTCTGGATATAAAATATTCTACTATATCCAGAGGTTTCATGACGGAGGCAACATCTCCAGGACTATCATAGCTGCAAACAGAAACAAATAAAGGTGTAAATCCGTCGTTTTTTTTCATGTCCATTCCTGATTTCAAGAAATCAGAGAAATCTTTATTTCCGGCAGAGGCAATCATATTTATTACAGGAATGGCATTGATATTTTTCGCATTTATATCTGCCCCTGCTCCTGCAAGTAAATCAATCATATCTTTCTGACGGAAATAAGCTGCCCAGTGTAAAGGAGTGTAACCTTCATTATTTTTCGCATTCACATCTGCTCCTTTAAGAACAAGTAATTCGGCTACAGGTATATTCCCGTTACTGACTGCATAAAACAGAGGAGTTTCTCCGTCTCTGGTTTTACTCTCCACATCGGAGCCTCTGGATATAAGAAATTCAGCAAGTTCTTTATTATTCATTACAACTGCTATATGAAGGGGTGTAAATCCCATAGGACCACTGTTCAACGAAGAATCTTCAGAGATAAACTTTTCACATAATGGTTTATCTCCTTTCATTACAGCCCAGTAAAGATTCTCTTTTGCCCCTCTGGATATAAGCAATTCTCCTGTTTCTTTCTGATTATTAACAGTTGCATAGGCCAGGGGCGTAAAGCCTTCCATATCTGGCGCATTTACATCTGCTCCTCCGGAAATGAGTAATTCTACGAGTCCCTTATGGCCGTAATAGGCTGCAAGATCTAAAGGCACATCAAAGGAACGTGAGTTTACATCCGCCCCTTTAGCTATAAAGAATTCTGCCAGTTCTTTATTATTTTTCAATATTGCCTCATACAAAGGACTGCCTCCGTTGTTATCTTTTCCGTTTACATCTGCTCCTTTTGATATCAGCAGTTCTGCCATATCTTTATTCAATGATAAATGTAAAGGAGTAAGCTTCTGATTATCTACTCCATTTACATCTGCTCCTTCCTTTATTAAAGCTTCCGCCAGTTTCAGAAAACCATGCTCGGAGGCTATATGTAAAGGTGTTCTACCCTGATTATCCCTGCAGTTTAATTCTGCTCCTTTTTCAATAAATAAAAGTGCTCCTTCTTTACAGTTATATAAAGTGGCTATATGTAAAGGAGTATGACCATTATTATCTTTTTCATTTATATTTGCTCCTTTTGAAATAAGGAGTTCTGCAATTTCTTTCTTTTCTGCCTGATGAAGGGGAGTTTCTCCCCTATCATCTTTACTGTTTATATCTGCCCCTTTGGAGATAAGCAATTCTGCTACTTCACTGTTCTTCGACACATGGAGAGGAGTTTCTCCTCTGTAATCCCTTGCATTTACATCTGCTCCCGCAGATATGAGTAATTCTACCAGTGGTTTATATCCGTACTTAGATGCTAAATACAGAGGGGTAACAGAGTAATAATTTTTCTGATCTATATGCGCCCCTTTTGCTATTAACAGTTCTCCCAGTTCTTTATCACCGAGAAAAGCTGCGGCATGAAGAGGGGATTTACCTTTAAAATAGGTTTTATTCACGTCTGCCCCTGATGATATAAGAATTTTTGAAATTTCACGTACATCTTTCTTATATTCTTCAAAAGGCCTGCCATAAACATGAAAAAAGATTTCAACATTTAAAGACATAAATAAAGGGGTAAAATCATCGTAACTGGCATTCACATCTGCCCCTTTACTTACAAGTAATTCTACAAGCTCTTTATTTCCGTAGTAAGATGCTATATGCAACAGGGTCATGTCATTTAAATATCTGTCATCTGCAGTTTCAAGGGAAGGATCTCTTTTTATAATTTCTGAAAGGTATTTTCTGCCCTCCAGATATTTCTCTTCCTGCCAGTTTCTGAGCCGGTATATCTCAAACAAAACAATCGATTTATTTACAAGAGCAGGTATAAAATTTTTATTTACCTGAAGAGCTTTATCATAGAAAATCATGGCTTCGTCATATTTACCCTGAACAGCCAGTTCATTTCCTTTCATAACCAGTTCGTCCGGAGTTTCTCCTTTTACCGGCACTATATTAACAAGTAAAAAGAATATAAATATTATTATAAAATTTTTTATTATCATAAAAATGCCTCCTTCTATAAAGATTCAGATATTACTGAATGACGTTCACTTACTGAGGTGAGCATAAATAATAAATATATGCTCTCGTGACGCGTAACGCGTAACGCGTGACGGGAGGAAGACCTTTATTAAATGCTTATGCTCAGCTCAGTATAACCTCTTGGTAAAATTATACAACGGATATCATTAATTGTAGTGATAAATATATGAAAGTCAAGGAAAAATCGGAACAAATATATAAAATGTATTCTATCTGATTGTTTTTTTTCATATAAGCAGCTATAATTATAATTATTTTCATAACTTATTAGAAATTACTGAGGTAAGCATAAATAATAAATACTTGCTCCCGTGACGCGTAACGCGTGACGGGAGGAAAACGTTTATTAAATGCTTATGCTCAGGTCATTAAGTGCTTCGTGACGTGTAACGCATGACGCGTGACGTTAAGGTTATCTGTAATTTATTATGAACTACACTATAATATTTATCAATGCTCAAAGGAGGTGAATTATGTGTTAAAAAAGTTATGTTTTTTAATATTTATTTTTTTCGTAATATTTTTCACATTGAACAGTGTTGACTGTCTGCCGGGAGACAGTGACGGCGACCAGGACGATCTGTATGGCAGCAACACTGAAGGCAGATACAGGTACACATACCTAAGCCATACTTCTTTAATAACTTTAAAGGATTATAAAATATGTACAACCAGACATTTAATTGATGAACCTCAATTTGATTTCATTTAACTTATTAAATAAAGAAAGGAATATTTAATTTATGAACACTCTTCTTGCCCTCTCTCTGTTTCATCTTTTTATTTTCATTATGCTTGCCCTTGATTTAGGAGTATTTAATAAAAAATCCCACAAACCAACTCTGAAAGAAGCTTTAATATGGAGTGCCATATGGATTTCTTCCGGCCTCATTTTCAACGCAGGAATTTATTACTTTCAGGGAAGTCAGAAAGGCATGGAATTTCTGACAGGGTATCTGATAGAAAAATCCCTCTCTGTGGATAACATCTTTGTTTTTGTTCTGATTTTCAGCTATTTCTCCGTGCCTTCAGAATATCAGCACAAGGTTTTATTCTGGGGTATAATAGGAGCTCTTTTTATGAGAGCCGGTTTCATACTCGTGGGAACCATGTTAATAAAAAAATTCCATTTTATACTTTATATATTCGGTGTTTTTCTTGTCTACGGAGGGTATAAAATGATG
>JBEHWO010000206.1:0-11744 GCA_040217695.1 Vulcanimicrobiota bacterium
CTGAAACTTATGATAAAGATACTCATAAATTCAGTGCCCTCGGTGTTTCCACATTATTATTCTCCCATAATGAAGCTTACTCGGTCTGGAAAAAACGCTTCACCCTTGAAGAATTATTAACCCATGTAGATACGGATCTGGTAATAATAGAAGGGAATAAATCAGCCCGTAATTATCCACGTATAATATGCACGGATGGCAGGGAAAATCCGGAAAATCTTTTTGTCGGTCTTGAACTGGCTCAATATGGCGAAAAAACATGCAATATTTCCGATGTTCCTGTGGTAAATGACGTAGAAAAATTATGTGACATAATTGAATCCGGGGGCTTTAAATTACCGGATTTAAATTGCGGAGAATGCGGTTATAATACCTGCTTTGAAATGGGTAAAGCTATAGTAAAAGGGGAAAAGAAAATAGAGAATTGCACTTCTCTGTACAGTGATATAAATATATGGATTAACGGTGAAAAATTACCTGTGAAAAAATTTGTACAGGATTGCTTAAGAGGTACCATAACAGGTTTTCTGTCATCTCTGAAAGGTGCCAGTATACATGGAAAAGTAAAAATAGAATTTTAACTAAAATCAAGGTAGAGATTTCATCGTCTACCTTGATTTTAATTAGTTTTACAACGGCCATGACCATTTCGATCACAAAGGCGTATGAGAAGCCGGCCATCCCGTGACGCGTTACACGTTACGCGTCACGACTATAACCGGTGGAATAATTACCGTTATAAGCACCTGGACACCTTTACTGCACAGACCTTGTATTCAGGTATTTTAGCCACAGGGTCAACAGCAGGATTGGTAAGTATATTTGCCGCTGCTTCTTTATAATGGAAAGGTATAAAAACTGTGCCTTTACCTATACGTTTCGTAACAAAGGCAGGTATTTTAATCTCTCCTCTGCGGCTTTCTACTTTTATTAATTCACTGTTACTTATTCCAAGATTTTCTGCATCTTCAACAGAGATCATGACAGACGGGCCTGCAAGTTTATCAAGTCCTTCTGTCTTACGGGTCATTGTTCCCGTATGAAACTGTTGCAGTACCCTTCCTGTAGTCAGAGTTAAAGGATATTTTTCATCAGGTAACTCTGCAGGTTCTTTAAAGGGAATAGCCTTCATCAAACCTTTACCTCGGACAAACCTCCCTTTATGAAGGAAAGGAGTGCCAGGATGTTCCGCTGTAGGACATGGCCACTGAAGACCTTTATCATCTACTCTTTCCCAGGTAATACCACCGTAGGAAGGTGTAAGTTTACATATTTCTGCTGTAATATCAGAAACTGTTCTATAATCCCATTTTGCTCCCATAGAATTTGCAATAAACTGAATAATCTCCCAGTCCTGTTTTGCCTGTCCCGGAGGTTTCAAGGCCTGTCGCATTTTCTGAACACGACGTTCTGTATTTGAAATAAGACCGTCTTTTTCTGCAAAGCTCGTGGCAGGTAATACAACATGAGCAAGCTGTGCTGTTTCAGTAAGAAATATATCCTGAACCACAAGGAACTCCAGCTTTTTTAAAGATGACTCTACATGATGAAGATCGGGATCACTTATCATAGGATTTTCTCCCATAATATACAATGCTTTAACAGTTCCTTCTTCAGCACCTTTTAACATTTCGGTAACAGTAAGACCGGGCTTTTTCGGGAGAGTAACTCCCCAGAACTTCTCAAATTTTTCCCTGGCACTATCATCGTCTACCTTTTGATAGCCAGAAAAAACATTGGGCAAAGCTCCCATATCACAGGCGCCCTGAACATTTGACTGTCCCCTGAGAGGATTAACACCTCCTCCTGCTTTACCAAGGTTTCCGCAGAGCATCTGCAGATTGGCAGTAGACTGTACATTATCCACTCCTGTAGTATGCTGTGTAATACCCATTGCATAGAAAAGAGCTGCTGTCTCTGCTTTACCGAATAATTCCGCCATGGCATAAATCTGCGTTACAGGGACTCCGGTAATTTTAGAGACATATTCAGGAGGATATTTCTCCGCCTCTGCTTTTAAATTATCAAAACCTTCACATCTCTCTTCTACAAATTCTTTATCATACCAGTTTTCTTTAATAATTATATGCATAAGCCCGTTTAAGAGAGCAACATCGGTACCACACCTGTGTCTGGCATAAATAGTTGCATATTTTGCCATATCGATCTCTTTAGGGTCACACACTATAAGTTTTGTTTTCCCGTATTTTACAGCCTGTTTGATACGATAGGCTATAACGGGATGGGCAGCAGACGTATCTGAACCTATAATCATGATTACATCTGCCTCTTTAATACCGGCAAAATCATTTGTCATAGCACCGGAACCGAATGTAGCGGCCAGACCGACCACTGTAGCGCTATGTCACAACCGTGCGCAGTGGTCCAGGCTATTAGTGCCTACCAGCGTGCGCATAAATTTTTGAAAGACAAAATTATCTTCATTTGTTACTTTTGCAGAAGCAAGTCCACATATGGCATCAGGGCCATTATTCTCCTTTATGTCCGTAAATCTTTTTGCAACACAAGTGACAGCTTCTTCCCAGGAAGCTTCTCTAAATGAACCATCTTTATCACGAATAAGAGGTTTTAAGAGTCTCTCTTTACTGTTTACAAAATCAAATCCATAACGGCCTTTAACACAGAGCATTCCGTCATTGGTAGGACTGCCCTCAACACCGGAAACTTTAACAACTTTATTCTTCTTCTCATCAACATGAAGAGTAAGCTGACATCCGACACCGCAGTAAGGACATACGGTATTTACTTTTTTCAATTCCCAGGGACGTCCCTTACCTTTTGCACCTTTATCTATAATGGCTCCTGTAGGACATAACTGAAGACACTCTCCGCACTGTACACACGAAGATTGCCCCATAGGTTTATTATCATCACATATAACCTCTACTTCTTTACCTCTGAAGCCAAAATCCAGCACTTCATTTACAACTGTTTTATTACAACCTTCAATACATCTGCCGCATTTAATACATTTTCCCGGTTCCCTTATAATCATTTCCGATGAAATATCACAGGGGATCTCTTCGGGAGGTATGTAAAAAGCAGGAACTTCAATACCGAGATGATAACAGGCCTGCTGCAATTCACATTCACCGTTTGCCTCACAGGACAGACAGTTATGCTGTCCACCTGCTAAAAGCAAATTAATAAAAAGTTTTTGAGCTTCCAGAACCTCTTCAGTATGAGTATATACTTCCATATCCTCTTTAGCAGGTAATGAGCATGCCGTCTGAAGCCCTCTCATACCTTCCACTTCTACAAGACAGACACGGCACTTTGCTGCAGGGCCGGTTTTTTCATGATAGCAGAGGGAAGGAATATAAATATCATTTTCTCTTGCCACCTGAAGGACTGTTTTGCCTTCTTCAAACAAAACCTCCCTGTCGTCTATTGTCATTTTTTTTAATTCCATGACAATCCTCCTTATTTAATTATAAGCCCGGGAACGACATTATATTAACCCGTGACGCGTGACGCGTAACGCGTGACGCGAGGACAGAAACCATTAATAAATTTTCATTCCTTAATGCTTAATATAATCATCAACGTTAAACAATTCCCCGTTTCATTTTATCTGGCATGTTTATTCACCAGTTTAATAAGAGTCTCAGGTTTCAGTGGTTTTTCATAAATACCTTTGATATTAGAAAATTTTTCATCTGATGCATAACTTTCAAGTAAACTATCAGGTTTTCTTATACCTGTCATCATAATAACAGGTATATCTGCAGTCAATTTCTCATTTTTTAATTTAACCGCTCCGTCAAGGCCGTCACTGTCATGAGTCATCATAACATCGAGGAGAATGAGAGAAGGCTGTTCTTTTTTTGCCATCTCAAAGCCCTCTGCACTGGAAGGAGCCGATAAAAATTCATAACCTTTGGCTTCAAGCAGTATTTTTACTGATTCAACCAGTTCGTCATCATCATCGATCATGAGAATTTTCTTTGACATAAAATTACCTCCTTTAATTTATCGTGACGCGTGACGCGTGACGCGTGACGCGTGGAAGAACACTATGTTCAATTACTTACCAGTGCATCAAATTCATCTCTAAATTTAAGAATCATCGCCTCGACAGGCATAGAAAAAGCATCACCTGTGGGACAGATGGTGCGGCCTTTAATATTACGGCACAGTTTTAATATAAGTTCAATATCTTCCCCTGTTCCATTCTTATGAAGAAGCTTTTTAAGCAGTTCTTTTATAGTATGAGATCCTTCACGGCATGGAACACACTGTCCGCAGGACTCATGAGCGTAAAAACCTATTGTTCGCAGAGTCAACTCAGGTATTGATACAGTATCATTTATTACCATAATACCACCGGAACCGAGCATGGTTCCCGATTTAAGACATGAGTCATAATCCATTTTCAATCCTTTGATTTCATCTGCCCTGAGTATGGGAACGGAAAGACCTCCTACTATAACGGCTTTCAGTTTACCCTTTACCCCTCCTGCCGCATCAAGGATCGTTTCCAGCAGAGTTCCCAGAGGAAACTCATACATACCGGGTCTGTTTACATGGCCGCTCACACCGTAGAGTTTGGGGCCAAAATTACCTGTAGTGCCTATTTTTCTGAATTCTTCCACACCATGTTCTATAATAAAAGGTACTGTTGCAAGTGTTTCCACATTATTAATAATTGTAGGGCAATCATAAAGACCTTTATTTGCAGGGAAAGGCGGTTTTTTCCTGGGATAGCCCCTTTTACCTTCCAGACTTTCCATTAAAGCCGTTTCATCACCGCATACATAGGAACCGGCTCCTTTATGAACCACAATATCAGTATAGTTAAGAAATCCTTCTTCTTTTGCTTCTTTTACTGCTTTTTCAAGGATTTCCGCAATCCAGCGAAATTCTCCTCTGATATATATAAAAGCTTTCTTTGCACCTATGGCATAGGCACTTATGGCAATACCTTCAATAAGCAGATGGGGGTCATATTCCATAATCTGCCTGTCCTTGAATGTTCCCGGCTCACCTTCGTCTGCATTACAGATAAGATATACGGGACGGTCATCATTTTTGGGAAGAAATCCCCATTTCAATCCTGCAGGAAAACCGGCTCCTCCTCTTCCTCTGAGCATGGCTTCTTTAACAGCGGCAATAATATCAGAAGGTTTCATGGCCAGAGCCTTCTCTAAAGTTTTATATCCGCCGTTTGATTTATAAGTTTTTATACTCCTGGAATTTTCTTTCCCCCGGTTTTTGAGGAGTATATTACATTCAGTACCATAATAAGAGGTCTTATCCGGTTCCGGCATAATACCTTTACGAAGACTATCGATTAGCATGTCCGTTTTCTCTAAAGTCATATTTTCATAATAAATATCATTTACCTGAATGACAGGACATGTACCGCATGAGCCAAGGTCCTGAACTACAGTCAGTGTAAAAAGTCCGTCTGCAGTAGTATGTCCTGCCTTTATACCAAGCTTTTTTTCAAGATGCTTCAGAATTTCATCGGCACCTGTTAAAAAACCGGGGACATTCGTATCAACCTGAAGATGATATGTGCCGACTGGCTTTACGTTAAACATGGTATAGTATGTGGCCACACCATAGGCTCTACTCTCTGTAGTTCCCAGATAATGAGCCACTTCCCTTATATCTTCGGAAGAAAGATTATTATTCTTTTCCCTCTGAAGCATATCAAGAGCAGGTATAATGGCAGATTTTTTATCAGGATACTGTGCAGAAATTTCTTCAATCTTATCTTTTATATGATTTTGCATATATGACCTCCTTTTTCATATTATATCATTTTACTTCATTTGATTCTATTATTTTTCTGAAAAGTCCTTCTAAAAAAACTATAAAGGATATTTTTGTGATAACAAGAATCATAATTCAGCAATTATCGAAATGTGAGATACAAAAATGAAAGAAAATATTTTATCTGTGCCGGAAGAAATTATTATAACCCTTAATGTGAACGGGAAAGTGCTCACCGGAATGAGTGCTTCTCCTTTCAATCAAAAGGAATTGATTACAGGTTGGCTGTACAATCAAAAAATCATTAATTCTCTCTCTGATATAAAGGCTTTAACTATGGATGCCGAAGGAGAAAAGCAAAGAGTCTGGGTGACTCTCACAGAAGATTCATCTGATAATCTGAATGATTATAATCCTTTACAGACATCTGCATGCGGAGGTGGTCATGTAAGAGACACTCTTTTTGATAATCTTAAAAGAATCAAAAGAAATTATGACATGGAATTAAGTAACGTTATAGCTCTTATGAAAGAAATCTTTCAAAGAGAAGTTATGTTTAAAAAACACGGCGGTATCCACTGTTCTATGCTGGCTCATATGGTAAAAAATAAAATTCTTGTTTCCATGGAAGATATTGGAAGAAGCAATTCAGTCGATAAGATCACAGGATGGGCACTGTTAAAGAATATAAAATTCAAAGAACTTGCCATATTTACAACAGGAAGAATTACGTCTGATATGATAATAAAGGCTTACAGGGCAGAAATACCGGCAATTATATCTCTTACAACCTTTACATCCAGATCTCTGGAAATTGCGGAAAGGGCCGGTATGACACTCGGAGGTTATATATTAAAACCGGTACCTGCTCTGGTAAATTTTTAAAGGAGTGATTACAATTACATCTGATGAAGCTTTAAAAAAACTGATTACAGGGAATAAAAGGTTTGCAGAAAGAAATATGCAGCATCCGAATCAGACAGAGGAAAGGCAGAATGAAATAATCTCTGGCCAGAAGCCTTTTGCCATTATTCTGAGCTGTTCCGATTCCAGAATACCTCCGGAAATTGTTTTTGATCAGGGTCTGGGGGATTTATTTGTCATAAGAGTGGCAGGAAATATTCTTGATGATATAATAAAAGGAAGTATAGAGTATGCAGTGGATCATCTCAAGGTAAAACTGGTTATGGTAATGGGACACAGTAACTGCGGGGCTCTGAAGGCAGCCATTGCAGGAGATAATGTTTCTATAAATATCAGTCACATAATCAACTCACTCCTTCCTTCTGTTGCAAAAGCCAGGGAATTAAAAGGTGATATACATGAAAATGCTACAAAACTTAATATTCTGAGAGCTGTAGAAAAATTAATGGCATCTCCTCCTGTACTGGATACACTGGTAGAGAAAGGTCAGATTAAAATTGTAGGAGCTTACTATGATCTGGAAACAGGTCTTGTGGAAATACTCAAACATGTATAAAGGGCAGCTTTACAGCCGCCCTTTATATCGAAAAAATACTATTTAGCTTTTTCAGGTTTCTTATAAATCAATGCATCTATAAACCCGACTATAAGAAGTCCTGCTGCCACATAAAGAGCCAGTGGTTTAAGTGCAGGATGGGCAAAAACCAGAGGCCCAACAATTCCTGCAAGCCCCCAGGCAGTAAGCATAATACCGTAGATTTTTGCAATATTGGCAGGGCCAAAACCATCGGCGGCAAAAGCCGGCATAGTGGCAAAACCTCCGCCGTAACATGCAAGAAGATAACAGGCAATAACAGTAAAGAGGACAGTACTGCTGATCTGAGGAAGTATGACATAAAGAATGGCCTGACTGATAAACATAATCATAAAGACATTCTTTCTGCCTATAGCATCAGAGAGCCATGCCCAGAAGAGTCTGCCGAGACCGTTGAATATAGACGCTATTGCAACAATAGAGCCACCTGCAACGGCAAGAGCCTTTTCATCTGTTACAGTTTTTTTCAGCAATTCCTGAGCCATAGGAGAAAGCTGGGAAAGAAGGCCAAGACCTGCAGAAACATTAAGGAATAACATAACCCAGAGCATAAACCATTGGGGTGTTTTAAAGGCTTCATCAAAAGTAAAGGAATCTGCGGCAGATGTACCTTTCGCTGCTGAAGGAGTAAAACCGGAAGGAAGCCACCCGGAGGGAGGATTTTTAAATAACTGGGCTGAAGCTGTTACTAAAACCAGAAATATAGCACCCCAGATATAAAAGGTAGTTGCCATACCCATGGAGTTAATCATATCGGGAGCAATCTTACCCATAAAAAAGGCGCCCATACCGAATCCCATTACTGCAAGACCTGTAACAAGGCCTCTCTTATCAGGGAACCATTTTATCAGAGTAGCTATTGGAGTTATGTAGCCAAATCCGTTTCCAAGGCCTCCAATAAAACCGAAACCTATATAAAGAAGAATTAAATTTCCTGTTTGAGACGCATAACCTGCAACCAGGGTTCCAATACCAAAGAATATACCTCCTATTGTAGCGACAAATTTTGGCCCCTTCATATTCATGAGGGTTCCGCCAAAAGCTGCAGCAAGACCGATCATACCGATACAGATCATAAACGTTGTTTGAGTGGATGGTTCACTCCATCTTTTTACTGTACCTAAAACCACTTTTGTCTCATCTTCAGTAAAAGTTAACTCTGTTAATTTTGCTTTTAATTCATCTTTAGAATATTTCGTATTATTCATAAGAACATCTAAAGATTTTAATTTTTCAGGTGCAATAATAATTTTTTTCTTTGTACCTTCTTTTTCTATAGCTTCCACAGTTTTCTGACTGATAAGAAACCACTGTCCTGTGGCAGGACTCATTAAAGGTCCTTTAAATACAGACCATGCATAAACAGTACCCAGACATAGCTGTATAACAATAGCTGCTATGGCTATTAGCCATCTTTTTGTATCCAGATTTTCATTACTCATAATAATAGCCTCCTGTTTCAAACGTTAATTAAGCCAGCAGACCTTATCAGGACTGCTAAAATTTGACTTCAAGTCTTGTAACAAGCCTGTTTGCAGTATAATCCCAGTTATTGTCGGCAGGCCTTGTGTCATCCTTAACGGAATAAAATTTATAATCCAGTATCCACGAGGTGGTATCACTGAATCTGTACTGTGTGGAAACACCGGGTATAAGCTGAGATTCTTCTATATTTCCGCCATTGTCTTTTATACCTTTTGCTTTATAATATTCCAGATTTCCCTGAACGGAAAAATTATCTGTAAGATCATAGGTAACACCTGTATTAACAAAATGGTAGGAATAATCAGTCTTATTATCTGACACTCTTCCGACTGTTGCTACAGCATAATCTCTCTGGAAATTCTCATAATCATACATACCCCAGATATGAATTTTTTCACATGCATCATATCTGCCTCCTACCCTTAGATATATTTCACTGCCTTTACTATCGGAAGCATAACGGAATATCGAATCCTGATTTCCATAGGTATTGGCTCTGTTCAATCCTGTAAGAGGATCAATATTGAAATTATTTTCATCCATTGTATTTCTTGTAGGTTCTATCTGTTTTAAATAGCTGAAATCTCCGTAGACATCTCCCTTTTCAAACTTATAAGACAGACCACCTTCAAATCCCTGCCTGTTTGCTCTAAATTTCCCAAATCTTACGGCATTGCCCCATCTCTGGCCGTATTTCCAGTCCCATCCCGCATGATAACCATCGGTATAGGCTCTGAGCCATGTCTGATGATAAGAGAAAGGATCATAATTGGGAGCAGTATAATCATATTCTCCGTAGAACTGCAAATCATCCAGTTTCACCTGGGCTCCTATATTACCGAGATAACCTTTACCTATAGGGGTTTCACCATTGCGCATATTCATATTAAATCTGGTACCGGCAAATTCACCGTATATCTTAATATTTTCCTTTATATTATAATGACCTTTAAAGCCAAAATATTTGGTTTCTCTCGGATCCTGATAGTAGCTGAGCGTAGAAGGAGCAGGGTGATTGGCATAGTCATCATATATCCTGAGGAATGCACCTTCTATATGAAAAACCTTCTCATAATCATAACCGAACCATGCACCGTACATATAGTTATCATAAAGACCGGGATCTGTAGTGCCGTTTGTAAGCATCCTTATGGAGCCGGCACCGTCATTATATGGATTGCCAAGGGTATATATGCTGTGATCGTTTACCCTCCTGAAAACATTGGAATTTCTGGCCATAAAAAATTCCATGTCTACCGTTTTATAGAGTTTACCTGTTATATTTATTCCTTCCAGAGGATAAACATCTCTTCCTCCGAGACCAATAATACTTCTCTGACCGTAAAAAAGATTTTTCGAGACTTTATTCAGATTATATTCTCCGAATTTAATAGTAAAATCCCAGTTTTCCACATCACTGTCTACCCAGAGTGTACCCATGTTGGCCTGAAAATTCTGATTCCATATACTGGTAACACCTGTTGAATTATAAGGCACCATAGTTCCCCAGCATTCAATCAATCTCTTATCTCCAAAAGCACTGTAGGCTATAAGATTGCCGCCGCCTTTTAATTTATCGGCAAGTTTTGCTGTTACAGTAAGATCCAGCCTGGATACAAGAGCACTTCCATCGACTAATTTGAAAGCTTCTCCAAGAGGATTTAAATATCTGTCAAAACCGGGTCTTATATTGTGAGAATTCGGGTCAGGAGTTCCCGGGCCTGAAACATTTCCGCTTTCCGGGGAAACACCCACAGTCATACCGACACTTTCAAAGGTGCCGCTCACTTTTATTCTTTCCAGTTCTTCCACTCTGCCTGAAAGTTTACCGAGTGTATCTTCTACATTCGTAACCCTTACTCCGAGAGCATCCAGTTCATTGCCATATTCTTTTATTAATTTATTGATGGCTTCAAGATCGGTTTTTGTTGCATATACGGATAGATCAGGCATCTCAGGAATAGAAGACTGAACCTGTTCCAGTTTTGCAATAACTCTTGCTACAACCATAGCCATTTCATAACGGGTCATAGGCCTTTCACCTTTGAAAAGACCATCGGGATATCCTTCTACAAGCCCCTTTTCTTCAAGCATCTGCACTGCATCATATGCCCAGTGCCCCTGGGGAACATCGGAAAAAGGATCTGCCAGAACAGGCAATACAGATAATAATGATAAAAATAATACCACACTGATTAAAGAAAAAAACTTTTGCACTTTTTTTGCCTCCTTAATATAGTTGTTTTATTGAGGTAAGCATAAATAATACAGATATGCTCTCGTGACGCGTAACGCGTGACGGGAGGAAAACCTTTATTAAATGCTTATACTCAGGTCAGTAATTATTTCGTGGCCTGTAACACATTACGTGCAACCTGACCGAAACATTACACCCTTCGGATGAGCTAAAATCACCGGGTTACCGGATTTTAAGGATTTTTCAGAAAATCACTTTAACCGAAAGGATGTTATTACATAATCATGGTCAGTAAGATAATTAAAAATAAAGTCTCTCCTGTATTCTGCCAACACCTCCATTTTCAAAATTAGAATTTATTTATCTCACACAAAATCTTTTGTTTATTATTTGCCGTAATTTATCACTCTTATTGCTTATAAGTCGTGACGCGTGACGCGTCACGGGAGAAGACAAAACCACAGATTATCCGGTTTCGTATTTACCTCCGTAAGCACTCGGAAATATTAATAAGGAATAGAATTTTATTAATTGTCTCTTTCCTCGCGTCACGCGTTACGCGTGACGCGTCACGATTTAATATATTTGAGACAGTTATTTAATTATCGTTCCTAAGTGAAATAAGGAATAATTATTAATAAAGGGAACAATCTATAATATATACGAGGAGTAAGTCTTTTTCCCTGCCATATCGAAATACTTTATAAAAAATTCATATTTACTGAGGTGAGCATGAATAATACATATATGCTCTCGTGACGCGTAACGCGTGACGGGCAACGGGGAAAAGGCTTTATTGCA
>JBEHWO010000207.1:0-11743 GCA_040217695.1 Vulcanimicrobiota bacterium
GAATAACATCAAAACCTCTTTCCGGCCCCCGTTCTCTGGAGAGAATACCAAAGGGAGCAGAATTTAATTTTGAAATGATCTATTCCGTATATGATATAGATGATAAAGGCTCTGTAGATGTGGAAAATTTGAAAGATCTCATTACAGTGCTGAAATTAATGGAAGAATCTGCCCTCGGCGGCGGAGGCTCACGGGGTGCAGGAAGAATAAAATTTAAACTTCATAAAGAAGTAGAAATAAAACAGGTGGCAGACTATGAGAAACCTCCTGTACGGGGCGAAAAAACCGAACCTGACGATCTTCAGTCAATAAAAGCGGAAGATATAGTAAAAACAATAAAAGCAAAACTGAATATAAATTAAGGAGATGGAGGAACATGATTGTAAAGCTAAAACCTTTGTCTCTCTTTAAAGGTTCGACTCTTCCCCGGTCAGATACGATATTCGGAGGCATATGCTGGGGTCTTTCCATACTTTACAGCGAAAATCTGCTCGTAGAAATTCTCCAGAATTTCAGGGACAGAAAACCGCCATTTCTTATTTCTTCCGCTTTCCCCTGGAAAAGAGATACTTATTTCCTGCCAAAACCTCTTACAGGCAATATAGATCCCGGAAATTCTCCCGAAGAAATAAAAAAAGCAAAGGCTCTGAAGAAAATTCAATATATTTCGTCAGGTCTTTTCAACAGACTCATCAATGGCGAACCATATGAGAAGATATACGGAAATATAAAAGAAGAGGATTATTTAAAAAAATTAAAATTCGAAGATATTCCTCATAATACCATAAACAGACTGTCAGATAATTCGGAACATATCTTCTATTCACAGGAAGGATTCTTACAGGACGGAGGTATTTATTTCTTCATTAAAATCTTCGATAAGAGTCTTGAGAGAAAATTAATTGGAGCGATTAACTGGCTCTGTGAAAGAGGCATAGGAGGGGATTCTTCAACTGGGAAAGGACATTTTACCGCAGAATTCACAGATGAATCTCTTATAAAAGAGCCGTCCTGTCCTGACAGGGCAATAAATCTTTCTCTCCTGTATCTAAATAAGGAAGATAAAACCATTATGAAATCGGAACGTGAAAAATGTTCCTATGAACCGGTAAAAAGAAAAGGCCGGATAGAAAGTGCCTATTCACCTTCTACAGATATATGGAAAAAGACTCTACTTATGTTAAAAGAAGGTTCTATTATTCCGGTTAAAGAAGGTTTTTACGGAGAAAATGTTATAGTAAAGGATCTGAATTATAAAGTCTGGCAATACGGCTATGGCTATATGGTAAGGGGGGCGCTGTCATGACACAGATCAGAATAGAAGCTGTCACACCGGTTTTTATAGGTAAAGGAGAGGAAATTACTCCTTTTGATTATGTACTTACAGAAGACAGATTTGCAGTTTTTGACGTGCAAAAATATTTTAAGAAAAAAGCCGGAAGGGTTGAAGAGTTTTATAGAAAGGTAAATAGCAATCCGGGAGAATTTTCTCTGTCAGATTTTTTAAATAATGACAGGACTGATAGAGACTGCTGGAAATATTCGGTAAAATCTTCTGTGTTAATAAAGAAAATACTGGAAGAATCAATAAGAGCAAAAAAGCCGGAAATGTCTGTTAAAAGCCATATTAAAGACGAGCTTACAGGGACACCATATATACCGGGAAGTTCTCTCAAAGGAGCCATAAGGACTGCTTTTCTTTATAATATACTCAGGAACGATAAAAATCATGTAAAAAAGCATATGGAAAAACTCATAGGAGAGGCAAAGAATGCTTCTTTTTATGACAGAAAATTTATAGAAAAGAAATTGAAAAATCCATCGTTCCTATCTGAGCCATTTAAAGGGCTCTGTGATATAGCAAATGATGCACAGAAGGATCTCTTTAAACTGCTTAATATAGCAGATAGTTCTCCGGAAGAAGACTGTCTTGAACTCAATCTTATAGACACATACAGTTTCAACAAATATAAAAACTACAGGACAATCTATGAAACTATAAAAAAAGGGACAATCTTTCATACATTAATACATATTAATGAATACTTACTCCATGAAAAACTTAAACCCACAATTTCCTGGAATAATTCTTATTTAATTACCATAAAAAAACTCTTTCAGATATTAAACTGTTTTGCTATGGAGATAATCGATCATGAGAGCTGGTTTTTTGAAAATATCATGGGTAATTTTCCTATTAAAATTAAAGAATTTTATAAAAATTTTAGCGAAGAAGTCGGAGATGCAAAAGATAATACAGCCTACCTGTCTATAGGTCAGGGTTCAGGATGGCATAAAATGACTGCAGGAATATTACTGCAGAAGTTGCTTGAGAAAGAAGATTTTAACGAATTACGATATGCACTTAATCTGGCACCAAAACATATAGCTTTCCCCTATCCCAAATCAAGGAAACTGATTATGGGAAAACCGGGAGAAGGCATTTCACCTGTCGGATGGATAAAGATTACCGATCTGGGCGGTAAAGATATAGAAAAGAAACCTGCAGAGAGAATTTTTATTGAGAAAAAACGTGCCGGGAACGTGGAAGTAAAAAGAGGGAAAGAAGCAGTCAGGGATAAGGAAAAAGCTAAACCGGTCAGCCAGGCCAGCAATGAGGAACTTTCTAAATTAATGTCCCGGTGGAAGAGGTAATCATTTATTCTGTGGAAAGGAGTTGATGTTTAACATAATTCTCAGTCAAACCATGTATTATAATTTTTAATCAATAAGGGAGGAATTTAAAAATGTATAAATATTTTTATACAGGATTATTTTGTGTGGTAGTTTTTTCACTTATAGTCTGTAATTATGCAATGGCAGATACTGCAGAAGACTATAATATGTTAACTTATAAGGTTCAATATAACGAGATTGATGAAGTAAAAGCAATGCTTAAGAAAAATCCAAAAGCCGCAACCTATAATAATGGAGAAATTCTGGACTATGCAACAGGTAATTTAGTCAACAGTCAAATACTCAAAATGCTCCTGGACGCCGGTGCCAATCCTAATTATAAACAAACAATGGGTGGTAAGAATAATCTGCTTCATATAGCAATCGAACAATGCACTTCTGACCCTGTTGTGTTAAAAAAGGTGCTTGCCCATGTAAAACTGCTTGTCGCAAAAGGAACAGATGTTAATTACAAACGTGAAAGCGATGGTATGACACCTCTTCATATTGCCGTAAAGAATGAGAATGTTTCAAAGGATGTTATTTCAGTTCTGTTAGAAGCTAAAAAACTGGATATAAATATAAGATGCAATAAAATAAATGACAGTCAGGGCGGAGATTGGCCTGCTTTATTTTTTGCCGTATCCAGGGTCAATGATCCCACAAAATCCAATAAAGACATTGTCCAGCTTCTTCTAAAAAAGAAAGCAGATATAAAAATGACTACCGGTCAGGGAGAGGCACTTATTGATAAAAATATGACTGCCCTTCATATCCTTGCAATGACTGCAGGTGATCGGGCAGATATTGCGGAAGTTCTTGTTTCGGCCGGAATTCCTGTTGATGCTTTTGGCCAGGATCTTGACGGCAGTAATATAACTCCCCTTTGCTGTGCATCAGGTGCAAATAATCCGAAGATATGTAAATTTTTACTTTCTAAAGGTGCAGATATAAATGTTCCAGATGTTGAGGGAGTTACTATTATAGGTCACGCCCGCGGTTATGGGACTGATAAGAATTACGAATCGGCAAAAGTCATAATTGAATGGGCAGATGCCCATCCCGGTCTGGAGAAAAAGTAATTTTTTATTCGGAGCGGACTTCAACGTTCGCTCCGTTATGACGAAGGCGGATTACTTATCTGAGAATAAGCATTTAATAAATGTCTTTCTCCCGTTCGGAATCGTGACGCGTAACGCGTAACGCGTTACGCGAGCAAAAATCTCATATCTACAAATGATACAAATTTTTTCGGCTACTCTTTTTTCTGGAGCGGTAATAAGATGCCGGACTGGCAGATTTTATACCTGATCTGAACAGACCGGTGCAAAATTCGTAAGTCCAAAGGTTTAATAAACTGCTACAGATTTTATCATTAATTCTTTTGAAGGAGAACTGTAATAATTAACGGCAAAAAATATTCTGTAATTCCCCTGGGCATAATAAAAACCTGTGCCGAGAGCCGGATGTGTGGCAATAGTGCAATCATATCCGTGAGCATCCCATACCTGACCGCATGTAGAACCGGGGCCCACCCCCTTTACAGTAGTTATCAAAGGGTTCATCACAACAATCATATCCACACAGCCCTGTTTTTTTGAAAATAAAAAATCATTCGGTTCAAAGATAGTATTATTTATGCCGGGAACTACCAGATAACTTACGACACTGCCGTTTTCTCCTCCATGCCTGCCCATCATACCTATAGCATTCTCAGCCCTCATACCGAGAGTAATAAATTGCTGCGGCGGCCAGTCACGGTAAAGTCCGTCAAAGCGAATGAAATATCTGTGGTTCCAGCCTGAAGCATCTGATTGAAAATTTGTTAATATGAATAAATACAGAAAGATTGAAGATATTAACATGAACTGGAGAAAAAATCCTTTTTTCATAATAAATAACCTCCTTCAGGGTATAAATAGGTCTCTTAAAAAGATTATAGTTAGTTTAATAACTTATTAGAATTTAATTGGTCGTGACGCGTGACGCGTAACGCGTGACGGGTTCAATCCCTGCGCATTACGCATTACGCATTACGCATTACGAAATTATTATTTATAGATAGTTATGAAATTAACTATAACATTACTGTGTGTCATGGGATGTCACAGTCATAAAAAAATTTCTAATAGTAAATAAAAAAATAACTTAAATAGTTAAAATTAAGTGTGACGCTATATGTCACAGTAATAGTATATAATTTAAAGAAATTTTATTACTTTGCAGGTTTCTGGTTAAAACGTGAAGAATAATACATAAAAAATATATAAAATTAACAGAACAGGGAAGTTATCAAAGATGAAAAGGATGCTCTTAATATTTTTCCACAGTCTTACTCCTGAACAGAAAGAAGAAGGAGAAAGAAATCTTTCTGTAAAGGAATTCGTATATATCCCCTATGATCTGAAGATTGTTAACAGGCATGTGAGGTTTCGGAAATATAAGATTTTGAAAGAAGGAATTTTATGAATTTAAATTTTTCAGATCTACTATTACTTATTGGAACCAATCCTCTGCCAAATTTTGTTGTAGCAAAATATTTTCTGTCACATAATACAGATTTAAAAAAAATATGGCTTATACATTCGGAAGAAAGAAATGATATCAATCAAAAAGGTACCTATAGAGAGGCAGAAAAATTAAAAAAACTCATAGAAAAGCAGCCTTATAGTCAAAATATATCTTTCGAATTTGTTTCTCTATCAAATGTAAGCAGGGCTAAAGTTATAGAAAAAAATCTAAAAGAACAATGTATAGATAAATTATCACAGATTTGTTCTCTCCATCTAAACTATACAGGTGGAACCAAGGTAATGGGAACACATATCTACAGGATAATTGAACAGGCAATTAAGAGAAAATCCTTTTCATATCTCGATGCACGAAGCTTTAGAATTATAGATGATTATGAAGAAACATTCACTGAAGATTTAAGAACAGAAATCCCTATATCTTTTAAAGACATAATAGATCTTCACGGATTTAAAAGAAGAAATCAGACTTCTGAAATAAATTTTAATGATGCAATAGAAGAATTTAAAAAATTAATTTCAGCAGGTAAATTAAGTGAATATTTCGATGTAAATAAGAATGGCTATAACAGAAAACTTTTTGCACATAAAACCAGGCCGGAAAAACTGGCAAGAAAGAAAAAGGAGTTAAATATTGATAGATTAAAAGAATTCAGGCCCAACGATGCTTTTCTATCAATCCTTAAAGCTTTACCTGAAGACTGCCGTTTATTTAATTTTGATGGAAAATTTACAGATGAAAATATCAGCAATTATGAAGATATCATAAAATTCCTTGATGGACTCTGGCTTGAAGAGTATTTATACAGAATATTAAAAAATCACAGAACAGATAAAAAAATTGAAATACAGAGGAACTGGGTTATAAGCAAGGATGGATGGCCAACAGATTTTGAACTGGATATAGTTCTCGTAAAAGGTTATCAGCTTATTGGCATTTCCTGTACCACAGCAGGCAATAAAAAACTATGTAAAAGTAAAGGGTTTGAAATTATTCTGAGAACCAGACAAATCGGAGGAGATGAAGCAAAAGCAATACTCATATGCTGTGCTAACGAGCATGTTAGAGACGAACTGGAGAAAGAACTTCAACTGGATACAGGAAGCGGCAATAATATAATAGTGCTTGGTATGGATGATCTGGAAGAACAATTATTACTCGATAAAATTCAGAACTTTATCAGTGATTAAATTACGGAGGTTAACTATGAAATGTCATGCAGTTTTAATTGATACTGTATCAATTCAAAAATATGTTTTTGGAAGTAATAAATTAAAAGAAAATCTCGGAGCTTCTTATCTGGTGGAGGAAATATATAATTCATTACTTCATAAGGCACTTAAAAAAATTTTTCCCGGGTTAAAAATTGACCTGAATGGCTGGAAAAATAATCCGGAACAATTACTAATTCAAACTCATCCCTTTGAAGCAGCATATATCGGAGGAGGTAATGCTCTTTTATTCTTTAAAGAAGAAAATAAAGCAAAAAGTTTTATTAATGAGTGGACTAAAATCTTATTAATTGACACTCCAGGAATAACTACTGCCGTAGCTTATAAAGAATTTGATCTGGAAAACTTTAAAGACTCACTGAAAGAAGTGTTTAAACTTTTAAGAGAAAATAAAGCAACATATATCCCTCAGACTGTTTTACCAAGACATGGAATAACTGCAGAATGTTCCCGGAGCGGATATTCTATGGAAATATGGAATTCTTCCGAAGAAAAATATATTTCATCAGTGACAAATGCAAAAATCGAAGCCTCTGTAGAAGCTAAAAAAGAACTTCTAAATGAATTTAAGGATTTACTGGGAGAAGATTTTACCTTTACAGATAATTTAGAAGAATTAGGTCAGATAAAAGAAAAAGACAGCCATATTGCAATAGTTCATATAGATGGAAATGGCATGGGTAAAAGATTTCAGGCATGTAAGAGCCTTGAGGAGATAAGACATCTGTCTTCTTCTGTTGAGAATGCAACAAAACAGGCATTCAGAGAACTCGTGGGAGAAATTATAAGTAATTTTCATAATATTGATAGAGAAGTCAGTATATCGAAAACAGATAATAAAATAATCCTTCCACTGCGTCCCATAATTCTCGGAGGAGATGATATAACATTCGTATCAGATGGGAAATTTGGAATCTATTTCGCAAAACTATTTATGGAGGCTTTCGGAAAAGAATCTGTAAGTGATGGAAAACCATTGAGTTCCTGTGCCGGTATAGCAATTACAAAAACTAAATTCCCCTTTTACAGAGGTTATGAATTAGCAGAACAGTTATGTTCAGGTGCGAAAATAAAGAGAAATAAAGAGAAGGATGACGGTTCGTGGATTGATTTTCATATAGCCTATGGCGGATTTTCAGGAACACTTAAAGAAATAAGAGACAGTAATTATAAATCACACAGAGGAGATTTACTCTTCAGACCCTATAGATTACATACAAAAGAAGAATATGATTTTGATTCTCTTATAACCAATACAGCAACACTGAAAGAATTTCCAAGATTAAAGATAAAAGAACTCAGAGATGTCTTAACAGAAGGAGAAGAATCTGGAAGAACATTTATTATTGAGCAAAAATATCGAGAAAGATCTCTTCCCAAAATTGAAGGTAAAAATTATGAAATCAGTCTTTTTGAAAACAATAAAACTCCTTATTTTGATATGATTGAAATTATGGAATTTTATCCGTCTTTTTTATTAAAAGAAAGGAAGGTATAGATGAAAACTCTTAAGATTGAAATAACACTCAAATCAAATACTCTTACAGGTTCAGGAGAAGGTTTCGGTTCAATCATCGATACTGACATAGTATTTGATGATACAGGACTCCCCTGTATTCCTGCCAAAAGAATAAAAGGATGCCTCAGAGATTCTGCTACAGAAGTTTCTGAAATGTTCAATAGTTCGGGCATAAATTTTCCTCTGGATATAGATAATACCTTCGGGAAAGAAGGACAGGAAATGCCATGTCCTGTATATTTTTCCAATTTACTGCTCGAAGATTATAAGGCCAACAGAGCCTGGCTGCAGTATTACAGAGATAAAAAAATACTTTCAGAAGAATCTATAATAAATTTCTTCACAGAAATTCGACAGCAGACAGCTATTAATGAAGATACGGGTGTTGCAAAGGATCGCTCCTTAAGGACAATAAGAGTTATAAAAAAAGGTCATAAATTCACAGGAGAAATTCAGATTGAAAACTCATCTATCATAGATACTCTTTCCCTTGCCTGTTTAAATCTGAGGCATATAGGAACAAAGAGAAACCGCGGGTTTGGTGAAGTAGAATGTAAACTCTATGATGGTTCATCTGAAATATCTGTTCTGGAAAGGCTGGAAACTATATGCATAAAATAACTTATAGAATAACTACCCTCTCCCCTGTTCTGATAACTACAAATGTAGGGGATATAAATACAGTAAATACAGGTGAATTCATAAATGGAAATTCAGTTCTTGGTATTTTTGCTTCCAGTTATATAAAAAAGAAAAATCTTAAAAATAAAGCCCATGAAGATGACAATTTTTACAGATGGTTTTTAAAAGGAGATTTGAAGTTTACCGGTGGTTATATAATTACCTCTGATAAATATGGGAAGAAAAAGAATTATTTTCCTCTTCCCATGTCAGTTCAGCATGAAAAAAATGATACAAATACAATCTTTGATTTACTGTTCCTGGATGAAGACGACTGTGAAGAAATCCAGACTAAAGCCCTTGTGGGATTTGGATATATAAAAGATGATATGGTAGAAACATGTGAAATAAAAAAATCTCTCAATTTTCATCATGCAAGGGATAAAAATACAGGTATAAGTAAAGAAGGACAGATATTCAACTATGAATCCATTGATGAAGGACAGATATTTGAAGGCAATATCACAGGGGATGAAAAGGATTTAATAGAACTTACAAAGACCTTTGAAAAAGAACAGACAGTCTATCTGGGAAGATCAAAAAATGCTCAATATGGAAAGGTCAGACTGGAAATAGATGGAGATATAAAAAAATTTACTTCTGAAATAGAAGGTTTAGATATAGAAGAAGAAACTTCTATGACATTACTTTCTGATCTCATAATCTATAATGATAACGGTTTTCCCACAACAGATTTAAAAACTCTGGAAAAATATACAGGTTTAAAGTTCAAGAAAGCTTTTATAAGAACCGGCGAAATAGAAAATTTTGTATCAGTATGGCATATACGGAAACCTTCAGAGGTTTCCTTCCGGGCAGGTTCAACTTTTCTCATTGAAATCCCGGAGAGAGAAAAAGATAGAATGCTGAAACTTCAGTCTGAAGGTACTGGAGAAAGAAGACACGAAGGGTTTGGAAGAATTGTCTTTGGATGGCAGAAGGAAGAGAATTTAAAAAAGCAGGAAGAAAAAGGGAATAAACCTGAAAAGCCGGCATTCCCCATAACGGCTCTTACCAGGCAGATTATAGAAGAAACTGTAAAAGAAACTATAAGAAAAGAAATTACCTTGAAGGCAATCACAGAGATGGGGAATTTTAAAAAATATCCGCCGACAAAATCCCTTTTAGGAAGACTGGAAATGATGGTCGGTGAATGTAGCCAGACAGAATTTGCCGGTAAACTGGGTAAATTAAGAAAGACTGCCAGAGATAAACTGGAAAGATGTAGATCAGATAAAGAAACTTTATTTAAATTTCTGGAAAATGTTCAGATTGATATAAATAAAATCTTAAATGAACAAAACCATATCAGAGAATTATCAAAAGAGATAAATTTCTCACCGGCAGGAGACTTAAAATTCTGCAATAAACTCTACCGGTTGTATTTAACAACATTCTTTTCAACGATGAGAAAAAAAGAGAAAGGAGGCAGATAATATGTCAGACGGAAAAATTATCCTGAAAGGAGAAATAGAACTCCTTTCCCCTGCACTTATAGGAAGCGGTAACGATGATTTCAGCGATATAGACGTGCTTTTAGATAAAGATGAGAAACCCTTTATACCTGCCACTTCTTTCATCGGTGTTTTAAGACATTATATAAAATCAGAGGATATTACGGAAAATCAAAAAGAAACCTTCTGGGGTTTTACCAGAAAAAAAGAAGGACATCAGAGTTCTATTCTCTGTTCTGATTTGAGTTGTATAAATAAATTTACCATTAAAATTCGTGATGGAATAAAGATTGATAATAAAACAGGTATAGTTAAAAATAAAGGCAAATATGATTATCAGGTTATAGAAAGAGGAGCAAAATTCAGCTTAAATATAGAGGCCAATTATTCAGATAAAAAATTCATTCATAGAATGATTGCCACAATCTGCCAGGAACTGGAAAGAGAAAATATTCGAGTAGGAGCAAAAACCAATAATGGACTTGGTAAAATAAGACTTAATAAGAAAGAATTTTATGACTTCGATTTTTCTAAAAAAGAAGATGTTCTGAGATGGCTTAAAAGAGATTTTTCAACGAAAAGTGTCATATCAGAACCTCCATTTACCATTAAAAGCGAACATTTTACAATAGATGCCACTTTCGATCTAAAAAGTTCCCTTATAATTCGTTCCTACTCCGAAGATCCAGGCGCTCCAGATGCTGTTCATATCAGATCCGGTAATGATAATGTTCTTACAGGAAGTTCTATTAAAGGAGCCATAAGAGCAAGAGCAGAAAGGATTATCAATACCCTCGGTAAACCGTCAGAAATAATAGAAAAGCTTTTCGGGAATGTAGATGATGAGAAAAGATCTACTGAGGCCAGAAAAGGTAAAATCAGGGTTGAAGAAGTTATTTTACCCAAATTTATCTCTGAAGTTAATAACAGAATAAAGATAGATCGTTTTACAGGAGGCACTATTGAATCTGCCCTCTTTGACACAATGCCTGTGTATACTGATTTTAAAGACAGGGTGAGAAATGTAAAGATTACCATAAATAAATATAAACCCCATGAAGCAGGTCTTATACTTCTTGTATTAAAAGACCTCTGGACAGGAGACCTGGCAGTAGGAGGAGAAAAAAATATTGGCAGAGGAGTGTTCAATGGTTGTTATGCCGATATTTCCTGGAATACCCATGATGTTCATATAGAAAGTGATCATAAGAAAATATCGAATGAAGCCAAAAAACAACTGGAAGACCTGGTTAAAGCCCTTGTATGTTATGAAGAAGAAGGTGATAAATTATGAAAAATAATGGACTGGAACTGATAAAAATAAATTCGGAAGTTAAATATTTCAGTAATATACAGGATGTAAAAAAAATCATATCAGAACATATTACCATAAAATCCTTTGCAGTTGCTTATATGGATTATGCGGTTCTCACAGGCAGATATGAAGATGAAAGATTCATATTTTATAATGATGAAGTTTTTGAGCAAAAATTTCTTCAAAGGATAAGAGTTTTTAATAAGACAGAGGAATTGCTTATCTGGCGTGTCAATGATGGATTTAAAGGAAGGTTGAGAGTTGATAAAGAAGGAGAAAATACCGAGGCAGTGGAAGCAAGTCAGGTATTATTTGGAACCAGAAAAAAATCTTC
>JBEHWO010000208.1:0-11727 GCA_040217695.1 Vulcanimicrobiota bacterium
ATAGGTTTATTATTGGCTAAAACAGAGAGGTATGCCTGAATTTTATGGCTGAAATAATTCATCCTCGTTTTATTGCTAGAAAAGAGTTCTTTGGTTGTCTGATTTATGACAGGGATATAGGGGAATATATACCTTTTGACAGAGATGCCACAGAAATCTTCGAACTTAGCGGGAAAAATCCTGTAGATACGGTATACAGTCAATTTTCCGAGAAATTTTCACAGAAATCTTTCAATACATTTATAAAACTCTGTGAAAATATAGAATTGCTGGATCAGAACAGGTGTTTCCTGGGTGTATTTAAAAACAGTGCCGAAGCGTGCAGTTACCTTTATTCTCCTCTTAGAGTACATCTTCAGGTAACAAAAGAATGCCCTCTTGAATGTATACACTGCTTCTCTGACTCAGGGAAAGCTCTGAACAATGAACTCACATTTCAAGAAATTACAGGTTTAATTGATGAAATGGCAGACATAGGAAGCTGCGAGCTTACAATCGGCGGAGGCGAGCCATTCTGCAGGGCTGACATGATAGATATAATAAAACATGCCAATAAAAAAGGGATAAATATAAGTGTCTCTACAAATGCTGTTCTCATAAATAAAAAAATAAGCCAGAAACTTGACACATTGAAACTGAAAAGATTGAATGTGAGTTTTGATGGTGTATCACAGAAAACCTATGAATTTCTGAGAGGAAAAAATACATACAAAAAAGCCCTGAGAGGAATAAAATTTCTGAATGAATATTCTTCTTCGCCATGTTACCTTCATGTTACACTTATGAAACAAAATCTGAGTGAAATTCCCGGTCTCATAAGACTTGCAGAAAATCTTAATTTTGAAGGTATCCAGTTCGATTATGCTCTTCCTATAGGCAGAGCAGCCGGTACAGGTCTTACACTTACATATGAAGAAGCCTGTAATATAAGAAACATGGCGCAGAAGCTACAGCACCATACAGGACTTAAAATGATTATCCCTTCTATTCCATTTAAAACACAGCACAGAGGAGTATATCACAATTTCGGCTGTATAGGAGGAACACAGGTCTGTTACATTAATTCACAGGGTTTTATCTACCCCTGCGGATTTTTCGGCAGCCAGCCTACAAAAGAAAATATAAGAGATGCCACTCTTAAAGAACTCTGGGACAATGCTCCTTTACTGAAACTTTTCAGGGAATTCAAAGGGAACCCCACATGCATTGGCTGCGAAAGCTACAGCACATGCAGGGGTGGATGCAGGGCAAGAGCCCTTTACAATTACAGAAATTTAAATGCTCCTGACCCTTACTGCCCTCATTACATGAAGTTTTCGAAGTGATAAATATATGCGCGTAACGCGTGACGGCTAATTACCACACCAGGTAAAAGAGTATCCAAAAAATTACGTATCATGTGCTTATATAAAGTTTCTGCTCCCGTAACGCGTCACGATATATAAGATTTTGGTTACTAATTTATCTGTTACGGTAATAAGTATCCCTTCACTGCAGTCTGCCTGCCTGGTGTTCCGGAGAAAAAAATATCACGGCAGCACAGGTATATTTTATTGAATTATAATGCAAAGTAGCATGACGTAAGCTGTAACTGTTATAAACGTTCCAGTTTAAATTTTTTTCGGAGGAGCACCAGGCAGGCAGACGATATTTACCTGTTGTTCAAATTATTCGTTTCAATTAAAACAATTTGATATGACGTTTCACTTTTTACGACTCACGACTCACGCTTTTCACACTCTGAAAGTTTCCATATTTTTTCAGCCTCACCTATGAGATCCATCTTTTCAGGAACCCTCTTAAGTCCCTGATTGTAAAATCTATCCATATAGACATAATTATCTCTCCTGTAATGGACTGTATTTATAGCAGATATGCCCATACCGGGAACGACTCCTCTAACTTTATAACCTATATGTTTGAGCATTTTTTGAGTTACCCTGTGATTTGCCACTACTGCACTCCATGCATATTCTATCCCCGTTGCTTCCAGGAATCTGTCAAAATGTTCCGAATATAAATAGAGAAATCTCCCCACATCATATGTATGCCTGTATGAAGGTGAAACTGCAAGCAGTACAGCCTGAGCCGCTCTATTTGTAAAATCCAGAAATGTCAATGAACCTCCGAATATCGTATCTGACATATTATCTTCAAATACAAAAGCAGAGTAATATCCTTTCAGAAAGGTTTCTCTATGTCCGAAAAGACGATGATAATACTCGGGATGTAATATATCATTCATAATGCCTCCGTAAAGCTCGGGATAAGCATCACGCCAGCACCTGGAAAAAGCAATGAAATCCTTCGGGTCTTCCCTTAATAATCTCAGAGTATAATTATTTACAGGTTTTACAGGTGTAAATTCGGGCCATGAAGGTAAAGGATCGGTAAAATTTCCGTAATTTTCATAAGGGATATATTTAAAAGGATTTTTCTCCAAAATGAAACCTCCTGAAAACATATAAGCACCGGTTTTTCCGGTGCTTATATGTTCAGATTAATTGACCTGATTAATTACCAGCCTCTGAATATATTGGAAACTCCGCTTGCAATTCCGCCTATAACAGAACCTACTGCTTTACCGAGGAATTTGCCTACTGCACTGCCGGCCACTCCGCCTATGAGTGCTCCTGCAATTGTTCCGAGACCGGGACAAATAGCGGTTCCAAGAGCTGCTCCGTACATGGCACCACCCATACCGCCTGCTATTGAACCAATGCCTCCGCCGAGATTTCCCATACCCTGAATTAACTGATCAGACTGAGGATACTGTCCACCACCATACATTGGCTGGAAACCTGGCATATATCCGGGACACATGCCACCCATTCCGCCCATCATCATAGGATTCATCATACCCATTCCGCCCATCATACCCATTCCGCCCATCATGGGGTTCATCATTCCGCCCATCATGGGGTTCATCATTCCAGGCATACCCATGCCGCACATACCGCCGGCCATTCCGCCCATCATCATCATCATCTGCATCATCTGCATCTGCATCTGAAGCATTTGAACCTGCTGCTGAAGCTGTCTGATCTGCTGATGGTGCTGCATATGGTGCATTCCGCCACCGAACATCGGGGGCTGCATCATTGGAAACTGCATATTAAAAGACATTCCTACTCCCATTCCGAACATAATAAAGACCTCCTGTTATTTTCTTAATTTTTAAATTTTTTAATTGTTATTTTAATTACAATTTTTATATCACGACAAATTAAAAAAAGTAAAGGGATATTTGTAAAAAATTTTCAAAAAAAATAAATAAAAGAGCTATCCCGAAAATCTATTCCGGGATTAGCCCTTTTTACATTTATTTATTTTATAAAATCATTACCAGCCTCTGAATATATTGGCAACTCCGCTTGCAATACCGCCTACTACCGAACCTACTGCTTTACCGAGGAATTTACCTACAGAACTGCCGGCTACTCCGCCTATGAGTGCTCCTGCAATTGTTCCGAGACCGGGGCATATAGCGGTTCCGAGAGCTGCTCCATACATAGCACCGCCCATACCGCCTGCTATTGATCCAAGGCCGCCGCCGAGATTTCCCATACCCTGAATTAACTGGTCAGACTGTGAATACTGTCCGCCACCATACATTGGTTCCATTCCTGACATATATCCGGGATACATTCCACCCATGCCGCCCATCATTCCCATTCCGCCCATCATCGGGTTCATCATACCGGGCATACCCATACCGCACATGCCGCCTGCCATTCCGCCCATCATCTGCATCTGTTGCATCATCTGCATCTGCATTTGAAGCTGTTGAACCTGCTGCTGAAGCTGTTGTATCTGCTGGTGTTGCATCATATGATGCATGCCGCCGCCCAGATGTGTTCTCCTCATCATTGCCATCTGCTGAAAACTAATAGAACTCATACCTATTGCGTCTGCCATAATAAAAACCCTCCTGATTATTTTCATATTTTTTACAAACTGTAAAATATTTTTACTTATAATTTTATATCACGACAGAAATAAAAAAGTAAAGGCTTTTTTTGAAAGTTTTTTACATTTTATAAAATTTATAAATTTTTGTAAATTTTATAAATTTTTGTAAAATTTTGTAAGAATTTGTAACATTCTGTAAAAATTTGTAACATTTTTTCTATAGAAAGGTTTACTTTTTCAAAAAAAATAAACCCCGAATTTTTAATTTTTTCCGGAGTTTATTTTAAAAATAAACTATTTTAGATAAATTGTTTTCTACGTAGTTTTCATCTAAAGCTTTATTTTACGCCATTAAAAATGGAAATTCCTATACATTTAAATTATTTAAATAATTTACCAGCTTTTGAACATATTGGCAATTCCGCTTGCAATTCCGCCTGCCAGGGAACCTGCTGCACCGCCAAAGAATCTGCCGAGTACGCTTCCTGTCATACCGCCGAAGAGTGCTCCTGCAACTGTTCCAAGACCGGGACACATCATGGTTCCGATGAGTGCTCCATTTGCTGCGCCACTCATACTGCCCAGGAAAGAACCATAACCACCACAGAGGTTTCCCATATTCTGGATTAACTGGTCAGAGCCAGCATAACTTCCTCCGCCATAAACAGGCTGAAAGCCGCTCATATATCCTGGATACATACCACCCATCTGACTGATACCGTTCATCATACCCATGCCACCAAGCATACTCACACCGCTCATGCCTGCCAGTGGGCTGCCAATCATTCCGCCTCCCATACCTACAGTACCAAGACCCATGCCCATATTGCTCATAGGGCTGCCAATCATTCCGCCTCCCATACCCTGCAAACCGAGCCCCATGCTCATATTGCTCATAGGACTGCCAATCATTCCGCCTCCCATACCCTGGAAACCGAGGCCCATGCTCATATCGCTCATCGGACTGCCAATCATTCCGCCTCCCATACCCTGGAAACCGAGGCCTGTTATCTGGGGCATACCCATCATGCCGCTCATCGGCGGGTTCATCTGACTGTATGAACCAGCACCGCACATATTGCCGGCCATTCCACCAAGCTGCCCAATCAGCTGCATAATCTGCATCTGCATCTGAAGCATCTGAATCCGCTGCTGAAGCTGAGCTATCTGCTGATGATACTGAGTATGCTGTGTAGTTCCTGTTGTTGATTGCTGCATCGCAGGGAACTGAGTATTTACAGAAATTGACATGCCTATACCGAACATAATAAAACCTCCTGATTTTTTCATATTTTTTATAAACTGTAAAATGTTTCTACTTATAAAGTTATATCACGACAGTAATAAAAAAGTAAAGCCTTTTAATAAAAGTTTTCAAGGATTTTCCTGCAGAAAAATTTTTATTAAGAACCTATCTGAAAAGTAATATTTATTGTACACCCTTCCGGGTGGTGAGGCTCTGGAGAAAAATATATACCGTATTAACAGTAATTTATAAATTAAATAAATGTACTATCGTAGAAGTCTGTAAGAACAGGTTGTTTTGCACGAGGATTATAGATTTTACAGTAATTTATAAATTAAATAAATGTACTATTGTAGAAGTCTGTAAGAACAGGTTGTTTTGCACGAGGATTATAGATTTTTCGGAAGAGCTTCACCACCCGGAAGGCATGTGCTGACTTTTCGTATAGGCTCTAATTTTCATACAACAAAATAAACCCCGGAAATCAACAATCCGGGGTTTATTTTATAAAACTGACTACCAGCCTCTGAATATATTGGAAACTCCGCTTGCAATTCCGCCTATAACAGAACCTACTGCTTTACCGAGGAATTTACCTACTGCACTGCCGGCCACTCCGCCTATGAGTGCTCCTGCAATTGTTCCGAGACCGGGGCAGATAGCGGTTCCAAGGGCTGCTCCATACATGGCGCCACCCATACCGCCTGCTATTGAACCAAGGCCGCCGCCGAGATTTCCCATACCCTGAATCAACTGATCAGACTGAGGATACTGTCCGCCACCATACATTGGTTCCATACCCGGCATGTAACCGGGACACATACCCATTCCGCCCATCATACCCATTCCGCCCATCATACCCATTCCGCCCATCATCATCGGGTTCATCATACCCATTCCGCCCATCATTGGGTTCATCATTCCGCCCATCATTGGGTTCATCATTCCAGGCATACCCATGCCGCACATACCGCCGGCCATTCCGCCCATCATCATCATCATCTGCATCATCTGCATCTGCATCTTAAGCATCTGAACCTGCTGTTGAAGCTGCTGAATCTGCTGATGGTGCTGCATGTGATGCATACCGCCGCCTATGAAAGGCGGATGAAAATGTGGCTGTGTTGGCGTAAAGCCATATACTGCTCTTGCTACCATAATAAAAAACCTCCGTTATTATCAATTTTATTTTTTTCATTCTTACAAATTTTATATCACGACAATTTAAAAAAAGTAAAGATCTTTTTTACAATATTTTTTTTATTTGTACTACAATCAAAATTGCTTATCTATTAATTAAATGATAAAATACATCCTACTATGAAAAACAAAATCATTTTAATAAATTACAACGGTCTTTCTACGGAACTATTCAGCCTTATGCCTGACAACGGTCTTGCCACACTGGCATCATTTCTTATGACCCATGGTTATGAACCTTTAATACTGGATTATGTTACGGCAGGAATGTTCAGAAGCTTTTTTACGGAAAAAACGAAAGGAATAATAAAAGAAATTTACAGGTTGAATGAACATCTGTATGAAGATAAAGCGATAAAAAAAATGAATGACCTGAAAGTGGTTTTCAATGAAATTATAAAAGAAAAAGAGTATAAAATAGCAGAGGAATTAATAAGATATATAAAAAAATTCAATTCTCCTCTTGTTGGTTTTAAACTATGGGAAGGAGCAGGATTTCACGGTTCAGTCAGGATCGCAGAGGAAATAAAAAGACAGGTGCCTCAGGTAATTACTGTCGCAGGGGGGCCTCATGCAGATATATACGATACGGATATACTGGCCTATACACATGGTTTTGATTTTCTTATATACGGAGAAGGTGAAATTGCTCTGAGTGAATTAACGGCATATGCAGGCGGGAAAAAAAATCTGAAATCCGTACCAAATCTTATATACAGAGACGGAACGGATGTTAAAAAAAATCCCCTCCGGTTCATAGATAATATAGAAGAAATTCCTCCTCCTGTTTATGATGAAGAAATTTATCCTGCCATGAAAGGAGATGAAAAAATAAAAACTTTCCTTATAGAAGAGAGCAGAGGCTGCCCCAATAGATGTAAATTCTGTATTCATCCCATAAAGAGCGGTTCTGTATGGAGACACAAACATCCGAAAAGAGTGGTAGATGAAATAGAAAAGTCTTCTTCTTTAACGGTAAGATTAACCGGTTCCAATCCGCCTCCCGGATTACTTACATCCATATCGGAAGAAATACTCGCAAGGCACATGTCTATAAATTATTCTACCTTCGGCCATGCAAGGAATTTTCCGTCAGAAAATTATAATTTAATGAGAAAAGCAGGATGCAGAGCCATGGCTTTCGGTATAGAATCAGGCTCACAGTATATACTGGACACATCCATAGGAAAAAATATTGCGGCAGAACAGGCAAAATCGGCTCTGAAAGCATCAAAAGAAGCAGGTATTTACACGATAGCAAGCGTAATAGTACCTTCACCTCATGACACAGAAGAAACAATAAAAGAAACCCTCCGCTTTCTTTTAGATGCAATGCCCGATTCGGTAACGGCTCAATTTGCAATACTCACGCCACATACCGAATGGTGGGAGAATCCTGAAAAATATGCTTTTCATTTTAAAGACAGAGAAGAACTCAGAAAAAAACTCATGTTAAGAAACCCTCCGACTTTACTGCCTGCTCCCCTGTGGGAAAGAATCCATTATAAATTAAATAACATGAGTGACAGAGATATAATTAAAACAACGGGGAACTTCATAAGAGCGATACAGAGTCATGGTATTACGCATGGAATGAGCGATTTTCACACAATACTGGCCATTTCAGGTAAAAAAGATATAAAAGATTTGAAAGAAAAGAGTGAAAAAGCATTTATAGAAGGGGATATTGAGCAAATTACAGATATAGTAAGTGGGATAAATGAACATATTCTTGTGAATCATAATTTATAGTGAATAGTGAGTGGTGAGTGGAACAGACAGAATTCAACTCACTATTCACAACTCACGACTCACGATTCACGACTCACCAGACAGGGAGTGTAAGACGATGATATATGAATCTGAAAAACTGGATTGTCTTTTTCTGCATATACCAAAAAGTACCGATAAAAACTCCACAATACTCATTATGCCTATGGGTATAATTGCTCTCTGTGATAAACTCTTTAAAGAAGGAATAAACTCAAAAATTATTAATCCTGTAATCAGTAAAATAGAAAATCCTGATTTTTCACTCATAGAATATTTAAAAAACAGGGAAACAAAGATTGCCTGTATTTCTCTTCACTGGCATCCGACATGTTACAATGTTATGGAAACAGTGAAGGAAATAAAAAAGCATCTGCCCGGTATATATACGGTTCTCGGAGGTTTTACTGCAACATTTTTTCATGAAGAAATAATGGAACATTTCCCCGATGTTGATTTCATAATAAGAGGGGACTCAGAGATACCTCTTTCGGAGCTTTCGGGAAAACTTCTTGGCAGAAAACATATAGAGTTTAAGGATATACCCAATCTTACATGGAGAGAAGGAAATAATATAACTGTAAATACCCAGAGTTACAGGATAAATCAGGAAATTTTTGATAATCTCTATTACGGTAATTTAGATCTTATATATGACAGAAATCTTAACCTGAAAGGTATGTGGACTGTTGATAATTCAATGACCAGAAGAGACGCATATAAGGCCATAGCTTTCTCCGGGAACAAAAAATATTTCTTCTACAATCCCGGAAGAGGGTGTTCCGTAAACTGTTCTTTCTGCGGAGGAGGATCTTCGGGCCAGGATATACTCAATCAAAGGAAAGATATAATATATAAATCCCATGACAGTGTTCTGAAGGATATAAAAGGAGTATTAAACTTTTATGTAACCAATCTGTATACCTGTTTTGACCCGTGGCCATCTTCTACTGATTATTACATAGAATTATTTGAAAAAATGAGGAGTAATAATATAGAAATAAACATAAATTTCGAAAGCTGGCAATTGCCGGAAAAAAGATTCATTGATTCTTTCAAAGAAAATCTTCTTCCCGATTCGGAAATTATACTTTCCCCCGATACAGGTTCTGACAGAGTAAGGAAATATAATAAAGGATATTATTACACTACAGATGAGCTCATAGAAACTGTTGATTATATGCATTCAAAAAAAGTCAATACAAGTTTATATTTTACCGCAGGCCTTCCCCGTGAATCCATGGAAGATATATATCAATCAAAAGCCCTCATAACATATCTCAGGAAAAACTATGACTGTAAGATATATATTTTCCAGTGTGAAACAGAACCTGCTTCACCTATGTATCTTTATCCGGAAAAATTCGGCATTGAACTGAAAAGAAAGTCATTCATGGATTTTTACAATCACCATAACAACCGGACAATGTTAGGTTATTCTACAGATTACTTTACAGAAGATCAAATAATAGAACTTGTAAAAATGCTTGAAAAATTTGCTTAATTAAAAAGGATATTGAAAAAATAGATAGAAAAGTTTACAAGTAATTAAAAGAATAGGATTACTCACTACTAACAGGAATGACCGGATCGGTCACAACGAAGTATGAGAATTTGTTCCTCCCGTGACGCGTTACGCGTTACGCGTCACGATTCTCATATAAAAAATTCACTGTTTACGGTTCTGAGTAATAGGGAGTTAAAAAAAATGGATAAAATCATATTAATAATAATGTTATTCCCTGTTATTTTACTCTCTCTTATAATACATGAGATAGCCCACGGGAAAATGGCTTTTTTCCGCGGTGATCCCAGTGCTTTTTATGAGAACAGATTATCTTTCAATCCTTTGGTACATCTGGATCCCATGGGTGCACTGCTAATGATGGGAACACTGTTTTTCTCTGTTTTATTTACAGCAATAACAAAAATGGATGGCATACTCTGTCTCGGATGGGCAAAACCTGTCCCTGTAAGGGAAGAGAACTTCTCAAATTCCCGCCTCGATCTTATACTGGTATCACTTGCAGGCCCTGCGAGTAATTTTCTCATGGCCTTTCTTGCAGGTCTCCCGTTTCAGCTTGGCATTCTAAAAATACCGGTCGGTGATTTTTTATCTGAAGGCCCCCTTACCCTGATTGCCCTGTTTTTATATCTTATTGTAAATGTGAATATAGTGCTTGGAATATTTAATCTCTTCCCCCTTCCGCCGCTGGACGGGTCAAAGATTTTATCCGCTTTTCTTCCTGAAAAATACGAGCATATGATAAAATTCCCCTCCAGAAATACTATGATAATAACTATGGTTGTAACAATATTACTCATAAACTGGGGAGGATTTTCAGAATTAATAAGGTTTTTTATAAATTTATTTACCAGTATTTCAGGCAATTAATGATATGATAGGTGACACGGTCAATATAAAAGCACAATATATAAATAATCCTCTCCCGTTACGCGTCATGAAAGGCTGATTATGAGTTACAATGTAAAATTAGAAATCTTTGAAGGTCCAATGGATCTTTTACTTCATCTGGTAAAAAAAGAAGAAATAGATATATATAAAATTTCCGTATCAAAAATAATAGATGAATATTTAAGCTATATATCTCTCATGAAAGAACTGGATATAAATATTGCCAGTGAATTTCTGGTCATGGCTGCAACACTTCTGGAATTGAAATCAAAATTAATACTTCCCCCTGCTCCTGAAATACTCAGGGCAGAAGAAACATATGATGAAGACACTATAAACACACCGGAAGAACTGCTGAATAAAATAGTGGAATATCAAAAGTTCAAAGAAATAGGAGAGCTCCTCAGTGAGCTGGAAAAAACAGAAAAGAAATATTTCCCGAGACCTGCGGCGAAATCAGAAGGAGAAGAAGAAAAAAGCTTTTCAGAACTTTCAGTAGATGATCTGGTTTTTGCTCTTCAAAATATGCTTAAAAGAAAAAATGAAAAGGTAAAAACCAGAATTTTACAGAGAGAAACTGTAACGGTGGAGGAAATGAAATCTTTCATAACAGATAAATTCAAATCAGCAAAAAAATTTAACTTTTTGGATTTATTTACAGAGGGCACAACAAAACTCCGGATAATAACCGGTTTCATAGCACTTCTGGAACTTATACTTGAGAAAAAATTAAGAGTAAAACAGGAAAAAAGATTTGATAATATATGGATCTATTCGAAATAAGTGAAAAATATTCAAAAATAATAGAAGCAATATTGTTTGCTTCTCCCTGTCCGGTTCAAATAAATAATATTGCAGAAATTATAGAAATATCGGAAGACCTGGTAAGAGAAATTCTCCAGAAAATGAAGGAAGATTATAAAGACAGAGGTATAAATATCCGTGAAATAGCCGACGGAGTGGAAATGTGTACCAACCCTTCCCTTCATAATCATATAGAAAAGATGCACAAGATAACTGCCAGTTCAAACCTGTCAAAAGCAGCACTGGAAACACTTGCCATAATTGCATATAACCAGCCGATAACAAGAGCAGAAATAGAAGAAATCAGAGGTGTAAGGACAGCCAAAATAATCTCAACTCTTCTGGAGGGGAAATTGATACGTATTGCAGGGAAATCGGA
>JBEHWO010000209.1:0-11707 GCA_040217695.1 Vulcanimicrobiota bacterium
AGGGCCCACAATATAATAAGAGCAGAAAGGAGATACACATGGAAGAACAGGACATTACAACCGTCATAGAAGAAATCAAAGACACACTGCCGGAGGATCTCACCAGAGAGATCAGAGACACACTGAACGCCATCTATAAGAAACTCCTGGAGATAGACCCGCCGGTAAAAAAACTGGCAGTATTCGGAGGTAACTACATAAAACTCCTGGACATCCAGGACATCTGCTTTATAACAATAGACGATGGCAGAAGAAAAGTAGTAACCTCTGACGGTAAGGAATGGTATCTGAAAGAAACCATGTCGGTCCTCCAGAACAGATTCAAAGACGATCCGAAAATGATGACTGTACACAGAGCCTATATTGCAAACCTCCTCCAGGTAGATAAAATCTTCATAGGCACAGTTCCTGCCAGAAGAAACAGAAAATCCTCTACCATGCACCTCATGTTTAAAACCCTCCCGGAAGAAATCAAAGTTCCGGTAAGTGAAAACAACCAGACAGAAGTAAAAGAATATTTTGGAATAAAACTATCAAACGTCAATCCGGAGGAACCTCAGCCGGAAGGAGGAGAACAACCGCCGCAATGAGAGAAGAAACTTTAACAGAAGAACAACTAAAAAAACTTATAGGACAGGAAGTAATCAGGCAGCATAAAAAACACAGGCCACTGACTGTACCGGATCTCGAAGAAGGCACCTATAAAACTCTTAACTCAGGCAGCATACTTTATGCCTTCTCAGACAAAGAAAAGGTTACTATTGTCACAAAGGACGGGAAAAGGCATGAAACAGCTCTAACCATAACAGACATATCGGACCTGTTAAAAGAAGAACCGGCATTTAAAATCACCCATAAAGATTATATTGTTAATATGTCCGAGATATCCAGGAGCCATAAATACGGCAAAGACTACGGATTATCTTTCAAAGATATTCCTGATATTGTACCTGTGACAGATGCCCATAAAGATGAAATAGGAAAATATCTAAACATCAATGACCTTGCACTTTTAGACGGATACAAAAAGTTAATGAACATACTGTCAAAAAACAAGATAAGAGACTTTGACGAAGATATAACAACTTTCAACAGGGAAAGGTTATATAAAGAATTTTCAAAACCTTCGGGAGAAATAATCCTGACAACCCTCATGTATAACCTTATATACCAGGCTTTCACCTGGATATCAGAAGGCAAAATGGAACCCATAGAAGGAAACATAAGATCCTTCTGGTACTCACATGTAAAAGTTGCACTATCAACCCTGGATATGGTAAAAGAAAAAAACTATGACCTCATGATTCAGTGCTTCAACAAGTTCATTACTGAATGGAGAATAACAACTTATAAATCATTCGGCTTCTGGGATGCCAATTATTACGCAAGTAAAATAGGCGTAAAGAATCCGCATATAATCCTTATGGCAGAAAAAACCGGACACCTCTTTATACTGGAAAAACTTCACAGAGAATACAGTATAACTACAATAGCCCTGGGAGGACAGGGTTCATCACTCAGCATAGAATACTTTGTAGATGCTATGGAAGAACAGGAAATAGACAAGACACAGACTTTCTATATCTTCTCATCGGTAGACTACGATCCGGCAGGCTATGAAATAAAAAGATCCTTTATTGATTCCCTGAAATATGAAGGTATAAAAAACATTAAAGTATTCGACATAGTTACCCTGGACAGGTTCACTCCGGAAGAAATACAAAGCAAAAAATACCCTCTCTTTGATGTAGACGAAATACCTCCTAAAGACTGGGAAACAAGAGTAAAAAAATGGGTAAAGAAAACCAAAGGTATAGGGCCAAAAGATGCACCATGGAAAGAAAGAGCTTTCGGAATAGAAGCAGACGCAATGGTCAGGAAAATAAGAGATGTGTTCCTGGAGCTTTCTAAACCTTATATGAAAAAGTAATAACCCGGCACAAACCTTAAAGGAAAATTTTATGAAAAAATTGATTATTTTTTTAGTTTTATTTCTTTTCTCTTTTAGCATATCCTTTGCAGAAGAACTTCCCGCATGTAAGGCAAAAGTGAGCAATAAGTTAGAACTTGGTAAATACTGGGGCTGTTCCCTTGCCTGTGCTATGGAATGGACTATAAAATGCAGTTCCTGCCTGCCTTCACAGGAAGGTAATAAATATACGGAAGAAATGCTGAGTGACGGTAATTTTAATACTGCCTGGTGTGAGGGAGCAGAAGGTGATGGCATAGGCGAATGGATAGAATTTCACCTTAAAAATCATCCGGGTAAAAATGTAGGAAAAACTTCTTTTAACGGTATTAATATTGCCAATGGTTATCTTAAAAGTAAGGATATATGGGAAAAAAATTCAAGAGTAAAACAGTTCAGAATGGATATTAACGGTAAAGGCATCTGTTATATCAATCTTTCGGACTCTATGTTTGACCAGCAGGTCAAGTTTCCCGATTACTACTCTGTAGAACCTGGTGATGTTATACGTCTTACCATAACTGAAGTTTATCCCGGCACTCTGTACACAGATACCTGTATAACGGAAATAGTGCTCAAAGGAGCTCACTGAAATTTTAGCAGGATGTAAAAACAGGCATAAAATGAAATCGGCGGGGATAAATTTTTCCACTTTATTTTACTACTGATTCTCAAAAGACAATTTATTTTAGGTTTAGGGCTTGTTAGCAATAGCGGGGCTGGGTAGGTTTGGGGCAATTAAAATAAAACTCCTTATTTTCCAGAGGGGGAGCACGTTAAGTGCTTCCCCCTCCAAATAGAGAATCACTATAGATTCTCTATAATATCATGTACATTTTTTTGCTCATTCAAATCCTTATGGTATAAGCGAATCTAAATTGTCCTTTCGCCTGTTAACTCCCCTTTTTTCGCCTGTTAACTCCCCCTTCTTCGCCTGTTAACTCCCCCCTTTTTTTCGTCCATTAACTCCCCCTACATGAAAACTATTACAATCTACTTTTATAAAAAAATAAAAACAATATTGAATTAATATTGTCTTTAAAATTTTTCAATTGTCTATTTAATTGCTGGAATAACCGATAGATTTTTCTTTCTGTTTTTCAAGTCTTTTCTTCAGTGATAAAAATTTATCCGGATTGATAAGTAAAACTTCTTTTTTCCCGCCGCTTTTTGTTTCTACATCAACTTCATAATCGAGGAGATATCCAATCTTTTTAAAAACTGGATATAATTCTCTTACAATTTTTCTTGCCCGAGATAAATGTTTATTCTCAATTGGCACTTTCAAAAGTTTAACCAATTTATCAATATTAATTTCAAGTTTTTGATTATTCTGTTTTAACAGCCAGAACATGAAATCCCAATGATAATCAGTTACTCTTTTTCCTTTCTCTTCAAGAACACTTTTCATTTCACTGTAAAAATTTGAAACAGCCAGTTTAAAATATTCCTTATTAAAAAGCACCGGGAGGAGTTTAATCCAGAGCTGCTTAGTCTTCTTGATTGGCTCTTCTCCTTCCTTTACTCTTTCTGATTTATAAGCAAATTGTAATATTTTTTCATCCTGTAAAACCCATATATCAAACATCTTTTTCTTTTCTTTATTCAGACCTATAAATTCTTTTTTATATATATCTATAAGTTTTTTTGCCAGAGAAGAAAGATTTTTTAAAGCATCATCCTTTTCCCACTTCCCAAACTTGCCGTTTTTATCTTTCTTATATTCCATTGCTTCGCAGAGTTCATGATGTGTCGTGAAAATACCATCGGTAAAAGTTGTAATAGTAAAACCTCTTTTTGCGTAAATTTTAAATATACCGTATAACACTCTATATTCACCTGCAGTATAATCAGGTGGTCTAAAGATTTCTATTATTTTTGGCTCAAATTTTCTTTTTTCCAATGTTTCTTCATTTGCAAAAATAGCATCCAGAAAATGACCTGTTATTGGCATCATAAATTCTGCAAATTCAGGGTTTAATCCAGCAATATCCAGTTCCCTATGTTTAATTTTTTTATTTTCAAAATCTATATCATTTAACTCTATCATTACCTTACCTCCCTCTTACATGCTCTTTTTTGTAAATTAATTTCTTCAAATTCCCAGAATGGATATTTAATCCAGTAATCTGCCACTGTTCCGCTCTCAACATCTCTTCCGGCCAGCACTTCAAGTCTTACCACAGTATTATCTTCTGCATCAGGCCTGTAAATTCCAAGAGCTGTATCGGCAGTATATTCAATATCTCCTGACTCCTTAAAAGAGTCAACCATAGGTTTATATCCTCCTCCTCTCTCATCTCTCTTTATCTCAGATATAAGAAGAATTTCCACTTCTTTTCTGTCTCTTATTTCCTCCAGATCTCTGAGCCATAAATCAATACCGCTCCTTCTATCTCTTAAACTCTTAACAGGAAGTTTTTGCAGACTGTCAAAAACCAGAAGAATCTTTTTATTATCCGTTATTTCTCTGGCATAATCAATCTGCTGGAAGATATCTGTTAATTCAATCTTCCTGTTGGTAACTACAAAAAGACTGTTACCAAGTTTTTTAAACCTGTCCATAGCTTTTTTATAATCTTTAACTTTATCAGCCGGAATACCTGTAAGCCTCAATTCAGTTTCGGCAAGACGGGCAAGCCTGCAGATGATCCTGGTATAAAGCCTCATTTCTCCATTCTCAAAATCATAATATATAACAGGCATTCCTTTTTCAGCAATATTTGAAGCAATCTGGAGAGCAAAAGCAGACTTACCCATCTTAGGAGCTGCACCCAGGATAGTTAGTCCTCTTAATCCTGACAATTTTTCATTGAGTTTATCAAAACCGGTATCAAGTCCCAGAAGACTTCCATCCCTTGTTTTATTCCAGTAATCTATTAAATCATTCACCTTACTTGAAGCTGGAACAATAAGAGGTTCAGTAACAGGTCTGGCTTCTTTTAAAAACTTATCAAAAGCCTCCTTAAAGTTTCCATCAGAGAGAGATAAATAAAGATCATTTACATCAAATTTCTCAGGATCATCTTGACCCCACCGGACCACCCTGGCTTTATAGCCGAGAATAGAAGCTACTTTTTTAGCCCCCTGTATCCCTGCTTCATCATTATCAAAACATACTACAATATCTTTAAGCTCTTTAAAAAACTTTTTATATTCCTCTTTAAAACCATTAACCCCCGAAACCCCTACAGCCAGATAACCTTCCTGCTTTAACACAAGAGTATCCTTTTCACCCTCAGCAATAATAAGAGTTTTGCCTTCCTTTTTTGCCTTTTCAATATCACAGAAATTAAAGAGGGGATTTCCTATTCCTGCCGGCTGCCAGTATTGCTTTTTATCCTCACTGATTGCCTTATATCCTATATAATTTCCCTTTATATCCAGATATGGAAAAATATAATATCCTTTGTTCCACCCGATTTTATATTTATCCAGAGTCTGACTGGAGATCTTTCTCTTAGACCAGAAATCTATTTTTTCAGGAGATAGATTTTTATTATACTGCAAAATCTTATCTTTCATACTTTGTCCTTTACTTTCTACAGGTTTATCAGGCCATTCAATCCAATCCGGTGTTTCATTCCTTGGAATTTCCATCCTGTCTGCAAAGGTAAGAGAATTACCTTCACCACATCCTGAGAAACATTTCCACTGGCCTGTTTCGAGATTTACAGAAAAAGAATTTTTCTTATCCTCATGAAAAGGACACAAACCTGTAGCTTGTTTACCTCCGGAAGATAATCTAATTTTTTCAATGTATTTGTTGTAGAAACCGACATAATCTTTATTACTTAATTCCATTATAAAAACTCCAATAACTTTTATAAATATAGAAGGATTTTAATTATTTTGTGCGAAATATTCACTGTGCGAAATATCCATATTACAGTCTATACTGTTATACATCGACAAGACCTCTGGCCGCCAAACCGAGTGGTCTTTCGTGTTTTTATAGACCATAATCACATTTTTACGCTCTGAATATTCAACATCAAAACTTAAAATTCCTTTAATTTTTTTACATTTTAGAGTATTTCACCTTTTCTATTCTTTCCATTTTATTTAGGAAGGAATTTTTCATTCTCCATTGAATATTGCAAAAAACAGGAGATGTTTTTGTTGCAATCTCTTGTTTTTATTATTTTTAACTTAAGAGGTTGAAAAACCATGAAAAACCATTTTACTATCGAAGAAGTTGTTCAAATTACAGGGAAAAGTCAGACTTCTATTTACAGATATATACAAAATGGCAAATTGAAAACCACCAGAGTGGAAAGACAGGGAAAGCCCTCTCATAGCATATCATTGAAAGATTTAGAGACATTTTTAGGTTATGAAGTGAAAAACCATGAAAAACCAGTGGAGAATGAAATCCCCATTGAAAAACCATTGAAAAACCATGAAAAACCACTTACTGAAGAAACCCTTATAAATGCTATAGAATCCTATTTTACCACCAAACAATCACAGTTAATGAAACCAATAGAAGAGCAAGCACTTTACCGGCTGGGAATTCTGGAAAATGAAGTAAAACATCTAAAGGGAGAAAAGGAAATATTATTACAAGAGAATGAGCTTTTAAGAGAGCAAGTAAAAGTATTGCCAGGTCCGGCAGAACTTGAAAACAAAGAAAATATAATCCTTTTACTCCAAAAAGAAAAAGAAGAAAAAGAGCAGATTTTAATGGATATTCAAAAAGAGAAGTCTGAACTGGTATCCAGCGTGACTCACCTTGAAAAGGAAAAAGATTCTACGCAACAGATATTATTGGATAATGCCAATAACTTGAAAGAACTGGTAGCAGAGAAAACGAAGATTGAAATACAATTAAAGGAGCAGAATTCTACGATAAAAGAAAAAGAACATGCACTCAAGGAGAATTTTGAAATATACCAGCAGGAGATAGAACGTTTAAAATTACAGGCAGAAGAAGAAAAATCAAGACTTATGGCTCAGGTAGAAGAAGAAAAGAAACAGATTGCAGAAGCCTGGAAGAAAGAACTGGAACTTGCAAAAAAGCCCTGGTGGAAATTCTGGTAATAGAGCCAGTAAAAATAATGTTATCCAAAACTTGATAAAAGTTTAGATATCCAGTTTTATTTATTCATTAGTATTAAACCTTATATAAATTCACAATGATACCGTAGATTCCCTCTCTTAACTATTTCAAATTATTATATTTATTACTACTAAAATTTGACTTTAAGTGATTTTTGCAGTAGAATATATAATAAGGATGATTTATTTATGAAACAAAATGAGAGGAAAACTTATTCAGATAATTCAGGATTTTCTCTTCTTCAGGAATTATTTAACAATGGTTATTATGTTTTTACCACTGAAGAAGCCAGAAAAAAAGCTCAGACACTTAACATTTCAGATAAATATCTTCTTCAACTTCTACATCTTCTAACACATACAGGATGGATTACACGCCTGCGCCGTGGCTTATATACACTTAAAGAAGGCTTCCCGGCTAATATCCAGCTCCATCCTTTTGTAATAGCAGTCCATCTTATAAAACCTTCAACAATAAGCCATTGGTCTGCCCTGAACCATCATGGATTAACAGAGCAGATTCCAATAACTATTACAGCAATGACCACAAAGAAGGTAGTGACGCCTGATATGAGAAAAGATTCAGTTTTAGATAATAACCGGAAGCATACATGGAATATATCAGGAGTAAAATATGAATATATCACCGTAAAGCCGGCTTTTTATTTTGGAATAGAAGAAGTCTGGGTTAATCAGAACTTTAAAGTTCCTGTTACCGATAAAGAACGTACTATGCTTGAAGCCTTTGCATCACCGTCATTTTTTGGAGGTATGGGTGAGGCTATAAATATCCTTGAAGAACATATAAGTGAACTCAATCTGGAGCGGCTTATTTCTTATGCTCTTCTTTATGGAAAATTATCTGTTTCAAGACGTCTCGGATGGGCTTTAGAGCATATTGGAATACAGGGAGAAAAAATTAAAGCACTTGCCGATGTACCTGCCTGTGGTTATTCCATTCTTGATCCCGGAAGACCATGGAAGGGCCCATGTAACAGTTACTGGAAAATACAGGAAAACCTTTCCGAAAGGATAAAATATGAAACCACTTCAAAATAAAATTAAAGAAGCAGTTCGCCTGCATAAAGTTAATCAGACAGTTGTAGAAAAAGATTATGCTCTTTCTTATGTTCTTGCAGGTATATCCTCTGTGCCGGTGCTGTCGGAAACTCTTGTTTTCAAGGGAGGCACAGCATTAAAAAAACTTTTTTTCGGGAACTACCGTTTTTCAGAAGATCTTGATTTTACAGCTCTAAAAGCACCGGAAGGAGATGAACTTGAAAGAAATCTTAATTTGGCATTGACTGAAACTCTCAAAATGCTTTCTGAATATGGTCCTTTCATTGCAAAACTTTTTCGTTACCATGAAAAAGAGCCTCATCCTGAAGGACAGGAAGCTTTTATAATTCGATTAAAATACCCCTGGCATCCGGAACCACTTTGCAAAATTAAAATTGAAATTACTCATAAGGAATTACTTTTACTTAAACCGGAAAAAAGAAATTTAATACATGATTATGAAGAAAGTTTAAAAGTAACTCTTCTGTCATACAGTATAGAAGAGATAATAACAGAAAAAATGAGAACCATTCTACAGACCCATCAAAATTTATTAAAACGTGGATGGACAAGACCAAGGGCAAGAGATTATTACGATCTCTGGCATTTACTGAAGGAATTTAACAGTACTATCAATAAAAATATTATACCGGAGATACTGAAGAAAAAATGTGAATATAAAAAAGTATATTACACAAACATTGAAGATTTTTTCCCACCGGCATTGATATCAGAAGTGGAAAGAAATTGGGAACAGAATCTGCGTTCTTTTGTCAGTGAACTGCCTTCATGTAATTTAGTATTATCAGAATTACATGAAAAATTATTCCCTGAATTATTTAGATAAATAAGGAGAAATTTACTGTTATGAGTGAAAAATACAAAGTTCCTGATAGTCCGGCAATCCCCAGACCAGGTAATAAACCATATTATATTACTCATATCTGTGAAACATGTAAAACACCTCTTGTATTAAACGATCTTCTTGAGAATCCTGATACTCCGGAAGAAGAAATATGGTATGATGAATTTATCTGTCCGAAGTGCCTTGATGGAATTTATATGGACTGGCCGGAGAGTGAATGGAAAAGCTATGAGTTATCACAGAAAGATTTAGAAGATAGTATACCTTTTGAACAATTTTTAAAAGAAAATAGACTTGAATAAAGTTTTATTTTGTCTACCTATTTTATTTTAATATCCCAGGGCCCTCATATTTTCATCTACTTCTTCAGTACAGTGCAGGTATATGGCAGTAGTAGTAATATCTGCATGCCCCAGGAGTTTTTGCACTTTCGTAATAGATACACCTCTTTCCAGCATGTGGGTAGCAAAAGAATGTCTTAACCCATGGAAGGTGGTCCTTATCTTCAGCTTTTTCACAATCCTTGTAAAAGCCTGTTCCACATAGGGTATGGTAATAGTAAATCCATCAAAATTTTCAACCTTATCTTTAAAATTAAGAGGTAAAAAAGCAATCCTTCCAGTGCCCTTACCTTTTACCGATAATTTTATACTGTCGTTACACTTTATGTCCGACTTATTCAGATTCAAAATTTCCGATAGCCGTAATCCGGAATAAAAACTCAGTTCAATGGCAAGTTTTAATTCCTTCCCTTTATCAGTTCGTGGAACATTCTGGAGAATCTGCCTTAACTGTTCCCTGGTAATAAGTTTATCCTGAACAGTTTTTACTCTTCTTTTCTCCTTTTTATGCCATTCCGGCTTGTAATCTATTTCTATACCGGCACTTCCGGCCTTCTTTATAGCAGCCAGTGCCTGAAGATATCTGCTTTTAGATTTTATCTGAAATTTCCCTTCTTCGATTAATTTAACAATAGCTGAATATTCTTTCAATGTTTTTGGACTCATACTAAGTCTGTAATAATCGTGAAACCGTTGCCATTTCTCAGTTTTGATTTTTTCGCTTTCCATAATATCATCTCCTATGAAGAACTAATGTAATATTAGTTCTTCATATTATAGCAGAAAAAAAGAAATAAACAAATGAAATTTTTCGTGAAAAGAAATTAACCCTGATTAGACAAAATGTCGTAAAATTTTCTGGGTGTTATAATTTTAGTAGACTTATATGATTTCAGATCAAGAAGGTGGTAATTGCCGCTGACAATATAATCAGCTCCACTCTCAAGTGCACAGGCAGGGAAAATATCATCAGATGGATCAGCTTTTATAACATCAATTATTTCAGTAATATTTACCTTTAAAGCAAATTCTTCTAAATATTCAATATAATGCCTCATTTCATCCTCAGATAATTTATGTCTTTTTGCTATATTCGGATATCTGACCACCTTTTCCAATTCCTCTATAGTTTCTTTACAGATGCAGAGAATAAATTCTCCATTAACCCATCTCCTTATAATCTGATTGCAAATTCCGCCGGAAGAAAGAAGACCACTAACTAACACATTGGTATCCAGAACAACCCTGAGCATTATTTACTTTTCCTCACTTCCCTGATTGCTTCCTTTATATCACCCTGAATTTCTTCTTCCGATACATTTGAATTACTTTGGGCTTTATCCAGTAAATTAAGAAATCCTTTCTTCTTTAACTCCTGTTCTTCTATAAATGATACAGGAACAATAGCAACCAGAGGTTTACCATTCCTTTCAATAATATACCTGTCACTTCTTATACTTACCTCATTCATAATCTGCCCCAAGGTCTGCCTTGCTTTCATAGCACTTATTGTTTTAAGCACTTTACTTACCCCCTGTATAATCATATTAACTATATCAATCAATATAATTATAGCATATTTCAGTAGATAAAAGGAATTTATTTTTTTTTAATACTGAACAGAACAGATATATATATCGCCAACATCTTGTGCTTTTTTCTGTTAAGCTATATTTTCCTTTTGTAAAGCCAGTTTTTAAGATTACACAAAGTCAGAGAACCCGCATAAATACATAAAATAACGGAAAATACCTTGCCTGCACAAAGCCCCTTCCCCACCCATCAGCCCCCGGCGATATCTTATTATGCCGGTTATTGCAAACATGCCCGACATCTCCAGTTGCTAACCCCGGCGATCTCGCTCCAGCCAGACTCAGGGAGAAAACTTGCTGTTGTTCTCTTTTAATATCTTCCATCTCAAATCGACGAAGACTTCTCCCGGCACCGGTCCAGTATAACCCATAGGAAGCAGGTTTTCCCGGCATATCCCCGCAAATCCGAGTCATTGCAAAAATAGGAGCTGCTGCAGAAAAATTAGCATAAGCTATGCTTTGCAGCATGCAGAGCATGATAAAAAATTTGCTGCAAGCGTAGCCAGGTCGGGCTATGCTATATAATTTTTATTGCAGTAGATATCCAGGTGAAGCAGCAAACCGTTATAGCTGGCAGCCCGCCCCCTCCCCACCCTTCATAATTGTTCTATCAGATTATTACTGAACTTCGCAGATAATTTTTACTCCCGGCAGCCGCCCCGTGGCGAGCTTGTGACGCGGCCACAAACTTCGCCACCTGTCCCCTCCGAAATTGTTCTTCTCTTTGTTGTTAGTTCGTTCATCAAAACCGATCATGAATGGCTCAGGGGTTTAAAGCTGTGTCCATAAACAATCTGACTGGCTCCCCTGCCCCATGCCA